>JANLTF010000548.1:0-9009 GCA_031362825.1 Acidobacteriota bacterium
GGAACTTGGAACTTGGAACTTGGAACTCAAGACCAATGGTTGAGCGTAGTCAAAAAGAAACTTGGCGATTGGCACCATGGCTGATGATCGCTCTTTTGTTGCTGAATTTTGTGCTCATGGCGTTTGACGCGCGTGAGATCACATCCGGGCAAAGGGTGATCAGGGCGTGGACGCAGACGGCTGCGGATTTTGTCCAGTCGCCGGTTACGTCTATCACGGCTTCGGTCTCGAACTATTTCACATCGATCTCGACACTGCGGTCCGCGCAGTCGGAAAACGATATTCTCAAACAGCGAATCCAAGAGCTCGAAGTCGAAGTCAAACAAAAATCCGACCTTACGAGCGAGAACGAGCGTTTGAAATCGCTGCTCCAGCTCAAGGAAACCAGCAAATACAAGGTACTGACGGCGCGGATCATCGGGCGCGATCCGTCGGTCTGGTTCGATTCGTCAATCATCAATCGAGGCAGTTTAGACGGTGTCCAACTCAACATGCCTGTCGTCACGGATGGCGGGCTCGTCGGCCGTGTCACTGCTGTAAGTCCGCTCACGGCACAGGTCGATCTCGTGACATACAGCAAATCGGGCCTCGGCGGCATAATTGGTCAGATCGGCGAATCAAGTGCTCTCGGCGTTGTTGTCGGAACAAGCAAAAAAGACCTGCTCGAGATGAAATACGTTCCCGGCAGCATCGACGTGCAGGTCGGACAAACGGTGTTCACGACAGGTCAGGACGGCATTTTTCCGCCGGGCCTGAAGGTGGGTGAGATCGTCAGCATCGTCACGGGATCGGCAACAACGCCGCATGCGATCCAGATCCGTCCGGCCGCGAAATTGAATTCAATGCAGGAAGTCGGCGTCCTGCTTTACGAACCGCCGCCGCGAGCGGAGTACGAACAGAAACTGCCGAACGCGGTGCCGACGAAGAAAAAATAGTTCCGAGTTCCAAGTTCCAAGTTCCAAGTTCCGAGTTTTTGTTTACTAACAGATTTGATCGCAGAAAAAATATTTGAGGAGGAACGTGTCAGATGCCAAATATTGAGAGGTTTGAGGATATTGAATCTTGGAAAAGAGCAAGAATTGTTACCCAAAAAATTTACGAACTCAGTTCCAGAGGCGATTTTGGCCGGGACTTTGGGTTAAAAGATCAGATTAGGAGATCTTCGATTTCGATAATGTCCAATATCGCGGAAGGGTTTGAGCGGGACGGAAACAGGGAATTTACAAATTTTCTGAGTATAGCCAAAGGATCATGTGGAGAAGCACGATCTCAGCTATATGTAGCTCTCGACCAGAACTTTGTTACTACAGAGGATTTTGAATGGACGTACGATCATCTAACGCAAACAGGGCGCATGATCGGTGGCTGCATGAATTACCTTAGAGAATCCGATCTCAAAGGAAGGAAATTTAGTTAGGTTCGAGAACTAATTCTTAACTCGGAACTTGGAACTTGGAACTCGGAACTGTGTTACATGGAAGGCGTTAAGCTCACAATTGCTCTGATCATAGCGATACTTCTGCAGTGGACGCTGCGGAATGTGGCGGAGCCTTTGTCGTATATTGATTTCCCGCTGATCATCATCGTCTATGCCGCGCTTCAGCGGAACTCGATCCGCGCGATATTATTCGGAACGATCGCGGGGCTTGCGGTTGACGCTCTTAGCGGCGGATTGCTCGGTGCGAACGGGTTTACCAAGACGATCATCGCCTTCGGCGTTTCCGAGATCGCGAGACGGGTCTATCTGGACAACTTATTGCTCCGAATCCCCGTCATAGCTGGTGCAAGTGTGTTGAACGGGCTGATATATTTTGGCCTTCACAAGTTGCTCGGGCAAGCCCCGAGCGGAGATCTCTTAGTCGTCGGCGCCTATTCGCTGATTGGCACGACGATCGGCGGAACGCTGGTTTATCTGCTCTTCGATAGCTTTTCCGGTGACAAGGTCAAACGCAAAAAGGGCGATATGTTCAAACCCCGCCGCCAAACGCGTCGGCGTAACCCTATCAGGCTCAACAAATAGTCTTAACTGCGGAGCTGTATGAAACTCAACGATCACGTCCAGAACTTAGGTGCCCGCGTAGCAACGATCCAAGTGATCGCATTTGTGCTGCTCATTTTATTGGGCGTTCGACTTTATAACCTACAGATCGTAAAGGGCGAGTATTACAGCGAACGGGCTGAGAGCCAGCGTATCAGGCTGATCCCGATCCCGGCTCCGCGTGGTGCGATCTTTGACCGGCACGGCAAACTTCTAGTCGATTCCAGGCCGACCTACAACGTCGTTATTTCAAATGATGGATTCAAGAACGTCAATACCAACGAACGGGTTGACGACTACTCGAGCGGCCTTGAGCTGGACCGGCAATTTGTCGTAGAACGGCTAAATCTGCTTAAGAAGCAGAACGAGTTCGAAGCTCTCGTCCTAAAAGAGAACGTTGGGATGAAGGACATCACGTGGGTCGAATCGCATTCGCTTGAGTTTCCCGAATTACGCGTCGAACTCCAGCCGCAGCGTTTCTATCCTCTAGGCGAATCGTTGGCTCACGTTCTCGGCTACGTTGGCGAGATCAGCCCGAAACAGCTCGAAGAACCGGAATACAAAGATCGCGGATTTCGGCCGGGCGATATCATCGGCAAAGGCGGGCTTGAGCAGTTTTACGATGAGTTTCTTCGTGGTCGTCCGGGCTACCGAAAAGTGATCGTAGATAGCCGCGGCCGCGTTCAGGCTGAGGTTGACAAGGTGGATCCGCAATCCGGCCAGGACCTCATAACGACGATCGATCTCGACGTTCAAACAAAGGCTGAAAACCAGCTCGCGAATTCCCCGACCAAACGCGGCACCATCATCGCCATGGATCCGAATAATGGCGAGATGATCGCGATGGCGTCGGCTCCGTCATTTGACCCCAACATTTTTGTTCGCGGAAGCTCAACGCCCGAAGGCCGGAAGCAGATCGCCGCCTATTGGCAGGACGAAAAGCGTCCGCTCTACAATCGTGCAATTCAGGGCCGCTATCCCCCGGGCTCGACGTGGAAGATCCCTGAGTCGATCGCCGGGCTGCAGCAGGGAGCTATCACCGTCACCCAGTCTAACCTCGCGTGTGGCGGCGGCATCACGATCGGCAACAAATTCACCCGCTGTATGGGTAGCCACGGATCACCTCCGCTGAGTTACGCGATCACCAAATCGTGCGACGGTTATTACTATCGCCTCGCCCTCAAGATGAAGATCGAGGGCATCATCCAGATGATCGAGACGTACGGCTATGACAAGCGTTCGGGCATTGATCTACCAAACGAAAAAGTGCCGCAGACGCCTAAATCGTGGATGCCGTACATTATCAAAAACGAAGGGAAGTGGAGCGATATCCGCACCGTATATTCGGGAATTGGCCAGGACACAGTGGTGGTGACGCCGATCTCGATGTTAAGGGCCGTAGCGAGTATCGGAATGCGCGGGAAGATGTACGTTCCGCATTTTCTTAAAGAGTTCAAAGCGATCGGAGCGGTCGGCGATGAAGGCGAGTCAAATTATTTTGCTGCCCGCCCGGGATTCGGATTCCAGCGTCCGGAGCCAAAACTGATCGAGGCTACTGCCGATCAATGGGACCTTGTGATCAAAGGAATGTGGGGTGTTGTGAATGGTGGCGGAACTGCGGGCTCGATCAGAATCCCTGATTTTGAGATCGCGGGCAAGACCGGAACGGCCCAGGTTGCGGAGCTTGGCAAAGACGTCGGCGACAAAAAGGACCACGCCTGGTTCGTCAGCTTTGCACCGGCGTATAAGCCCGAGATCGCGGTGATCGCGCTCATTGAAAACGTCGGTTTCGGCGGGAGCTTTGCCGCTCCGGCGGTCAAGGGAGTTTACGAATCGTACAGGGAATCGAAGGGCCACACGCCGAAACCGGCAGATGTTGTGGCCAAGAATTGACGAGATGGCAGCGATCCTTGAAAAACATGAGCTAAGGGACCTCGACTGGCAGACTGCTGTGCTGGCGATCGTCATTGCTTTCTTTGGCGTCTGGCAGATCCATAACGCGCTTCCGACCGAAAGCTACTGGTCAAAACAGATCATCGGCATCGGCATCGCTCTCGTGGCGTTTGTGGTTGTCAGCTTTACGGATTACCGGCGTTTGATCGATTCTGCACCGGTTTTTTATATCGGTGGGCTCGTCTTGCTCTTTCTTGTGCTGACGCCGCTTGGGGTTCAGGTAAATGGACAAAAGGCATGGTTAAAACTGCCGTTGATCGGCCAGTTTCAGCCGTCGGAATTTGTGAAGATACCGACCGTTTTGATGCTCGCAAAGTACTTTGGGGGCAAAAAAGGACATACGCTCACCTTAAAGGAAATGCTCATCGGCGGTGCGATCTTTGCCGGTCCCGTCGGGCTCATCATGCTCGAACCCGACGCCGGACAGGCCATCACGTATTTTCCGATCTTGGCTGCGATGTTCTTTTTGTCCGGTATCAAGGTCAGGTACGTCGTTCTGGCGACCGTCGCCGTTGCGGTGATGGTCCCGGTCGCGTGGTACGTCGGTGTCGAGACCGGCAAGATCAAGCGTTATCAACAGGAACGCATTCTCGCGATCACCAATCCCGATCAGGTCGATCCTCGTGGCTACGGTTATCACACGATCCAGTCGACGATCACGGTCGGCAAAGGTGGCCTCGCCGGAATTCAGGGCGAGACCGAGACGTCGCAGAGCGTACTCAAATTTTTGCCCGAGCCGCAGACCGATTTTATTTTTGCAGTAACGGCTGAGAACACGGGCTTTATCGGCTGCGTTTCGCTCTTGCTGGCGTACGCAATTCTGCTGTCGCGGATGATCGCGGGAGCGCGCCAATCCTCGGACCGTGCCGGGATGCTCGTGATAATGTCGATCGTCTGTGGAATGGCGTTTCAGATATTTATGAACGTCGGCATGGCTCTAGGCGTATTGCCTGTTATCGGTGTTCCGCTGCCGCTGATGAGCGCCGGATTGTCGGCTCTGCTATCAACTTTTGTTGCAATCGGGTTTGTGGTAAGCGTAAAATTAAGGCGTTTTGTGAATTAGGAGTGTTTTTAAGATGGCCAGAGATGTAAAGAAATTGAGAAGTACTGAGGTTTCGTCAGAGCCTGCAAAACGAAGTGGTTTTTCGACCATCACGTTGATGTTGACGGCATTGCTGCTGGCGCTGTCGGCCGGTGCGATGACGGGCGTTTTGGCTTCGTATTATCTTAATAACTCGCGGTATTCGGTCGAGGTTTCGGCCCTTGCTACGTATCGGCCGCCTCAGGTGACGACCATTTATGCTGATGATGGTGAGACGATCCTTGCCGAATTTGCTATCGAAAAGCGTATTCCTATCAAGATCCAGGACGTGCCTGACAAAGTAACCGACGCTCTGCTGGCGATCGAAGATTATCGTTTTCGCGATCACATCGGCATCGATCCGTATCGTATTGTTGGTGCCGTCGTTAAGAATTTCACCTCTGATAAGACAGAAGGCGCATCGACCATCACTCAGCAGTTGGCGAAAAATCTTTTCCTGTATAAAGACAAAACGTACACGCGAAAGGTTAACGAATGGGCCGTCGCATTGCAGATCGAGAGGCTTTATACGAAGGACCAGATCCTCGAGATGTATATGAACTACGTCTTTCTCGGGGCGGGTTCGTATGGTTTTGAAGCCGGTTCGCGCACGTATTTTGGTAAATCGCTCAAGGATCTAACGCTCGATGAAGCGGCACTGCTAGCCGCGATTCCTAAATCCCCTGAGTATTCCCCGACACGAAACCGTGCAAAAGCGCTCGAACGCCGCAACATCGTCCTCGACCAGATGACGAAGTATTTCCCGGATAAATACTCTGCGGCCGATGTCGCAGCGGCAAAGGCCAAGGACATCAAGCTCGCCGACACGGCATATTACCAGTCGCAGCCGAAATCGACGGCGTGGGACTATCCGGTCGAGGACATTCGCAAATATCTCGAAGAAAAATACACGACCCGCGTCGCTCAGGGCGGATTAAAGGTTTACACGACGATCAATGTCGCCGCACAAAAGGTCGCCACTCAGGCGGTTCGTCAGCGGCTGCGAGATTATGACCGCGGACGCGCTTGGCGTTCGGACTACAAGAATATTCTGGTCGATGACGAAGAACAGCCGCTAACCGATGAAAAGGAAATTCAGAAAACACTCGAGTCATTCAAACATGCAGATTGGTACGGCGACGAATATACGGCGGGGGAATACATCAAAGGACTTGTGATGAAGGCAAGTCCGGCTTCGGATGAGGTCGGTGTACGTTTTGGAAGGTTTAAGGCGATTGTGCGGCAGGGCAATATGGGCCGCAGCGGCAAGCGTCCGGTGGCGGAACTTAAACCCGGATTTCTCGCCGAATTCCTGGTCAAAAAGGTCGACGCCGAGCACCTGACACTCGATGTCGAACTCCAGCAAGTGCCAGCGGTACAAGCGTCGATCGTTTGTGTAAATTCGCATACTGGCGAAGTCGTCGCGATGGTGGGCGGTTATGATTTTCACACAAGCAAATTCAATAATGCGACGCAAGGACTGCGGCAGACTGGTTCTGCCTACAAACCGTTCATCTACACGGCGGCCGTCGAAGACGGTATGACACCGGATTCGATCGTCAGCGGTGCCCCGATAAAACGCGGCGGCTGGCAGCCGACGAACTACGGCGGTGCCCCGAGCCACGCGAACGTACCGATGAAGATCGCCCTCGCAAAATCCTACAACATCGCGGCCGTGCATCTGCTCGAACAGGTCGGCATTCAAGCCGGGGGCCAAATGGTCCGCCGGTTTGGCATCACAAATCCGATGGCGCCGAGTTTGCCATCGGCTCTTGGGGCAAGCGAAGCCAGCTTGCTGGAGATGGTCGCGGCATATTCGACGTTCCCGAATAAGGGCATCCGAATGACGCCGCACATGATCCGTAAAGTTTTCAATCGTGACGGCGCACTGCTCGAAGAATACGATGGAGCCAGTTCTAAGGTGACGAGCGAGTATGTCGCTCTGACAATGGTCAAGATGATGCGCGGCGTTGTCGCGGGCGGCGGTACCGCCTCCGGCGCAAGTGCGGGCGGATTCCCGCTCGCGGGAAAGACCGGAACGGTGAACAACGAAACGGACGTTTGGTTCCTCGGCTACACCCCGACGTACGTGACCGGTGTCTGGATGGGAAATCCAGCCGGAAAAATATCGCTCGGCGCCGGTATGACCGGCGGTCACGGAGCGGTTCCGTATTTTAACGCGTTCATGAACGCCTTTATGAAGGGCAAGCCGCGAGACAGCTTCCCCGAACCGCCGCCGATGCCTAACGACATAAAAAATCTGGCCGAGCGGAACAAGCGCGAAGAACTCGAAAAACTAAGCGAAGCCGACCTCAAGGCCCGTCAGACAGGCGTTGGGATTCCGAGTCCAAAGGTCAACACCGATCCCGCGTTGATCCCGCCCGACAAGGTCGGCGGCGAAACAACGCCCGGCACGCCCGATGCCGGAAAGCCGCCTGCGACAACGATCGAGAAAGCTCCGACGATCAAGCGTCCGGAAACAAAACCACCGGTGACGAAGCCCGATCCGCCGTCGGATAAACCGGCTGGTGAAAAACGCAAAGGTAAAAAGGGCGACGGGTAGGAAGTGGCGAGAATGGGAGATCGTTGAGTGAAATCAACGGTCTCCCATTTCTCCTTTTCTAAGAGATCTAAGAGTCGAGATCGAGGGCGAAAAGTTGGAGAAAATTCTCTGACGACAGACCTCGATAGCTCGACTCCTTTTTTTTCTTGCGAGAATCCACGCGGTAATATAGTCTAGCTAACACAACACAGTTTTTTGAGACTGATGATCGCGTCTTTGACCAAAGCTAAACGTGTTCGAATTACGGGCACATTTAACGATTCTTTTACAGAGAGCGGATCGTCTCAACTATTTTGAGGAGGTTAGCCTGTATGTCACACAATACGCAATCGTTTGTATTGGGATACCGTCGCGTTTCGCTTTTCTTATCGGCGTTCGCGTTTTTTATTGCCCTGACCGTTGCGCAGTCTATCAATGCGGCGACCTATTCGGTAGACAACATCGGCGACGACGTAGCTTTGTCGGCTTGCACGGCGGCGGCGAATGATTGCAGCTTACGCGGCGCAATTTTGGCGGCCAATGCGGCCGCGGGCGACGACGTGATTATTTTGCCCGCCGGAACCTACACGGCAACCACGCCCACGACCAACGAGGATGCAAACGCTAACGGCGATCTCGACATTACTTCGAATCTTGAGATCAAAGGAGCAGATACTGCTACGACGATCATCGAGGCTAACGCAGCCGCAGGAATTGCCACCGACCGCGTTTTCCAGATTCATGCGGGTGCGGTCGTGACGCTTCAAAACCTTACGATCCGCAACGGCCGGCTGACCTCAACGGCCGATCCGCAGGGACGCGGAGGCGGCGTCCAAAACAACGGCGGCACACTCAAGCTCAGAAACGCCGTCGTCAGCGCCAATCAAAGCGTCACACGCGCCGGAGGGGTTCACGCCCTAAACGGCACCCTGTCGCTCGAAAGCGTAACGGTCAACGGCAACGCCGTCACGTCCACCGCGAACCTTGTCCTCGGCGGCGGCATTTTCACGCAGAACAGCATCGTGACGATCAACGAGAGTTTCATCACAAATAACAGCGCAATCGTCTCGGCACTCGCCAATCTGGGCGGTTTCGGGGCCGGCTTCTACGCCCTTGACGGCACGGTGAGCATCCTCAACACGACCGTCAGCGGCAACACCGCAAACTCTACCGGAGCAGGCACCAGCGGCATCGGGCTGCGTTTTTTCGCCACCACGGCCCAAACCGTCAACATGAAAAACTGCATCGTCACCGGAAACACCGGGAGTAACGGAACCGGAGCCGGTATTCATTTCAGAATCAATTCCGGAACCCAGAGTGCCACGATCTCGGACAGTACCATCTCAAATAATTCCTTTTCATCATCAGCCGGAAACAGCTTCGGCGGCGGTATCG
>JANLTF010000552.1:0-18325 GCA_031362825.1 Acidobacteriota bacterium
GCAATTCGGCGATCTTTACGGGCATTTCCTTTTTCGACCACATGCTTGAACAACTTGCCCGGCACGGAGGGCTTGATCTTAATATTGCCGCGAAGGGCGATCTGCATATCGACGAGCATCACACGATCGAGGACGTGGCGATCACGCTCGGCGAGGCTTTTTCCGTTGCGTTAGCGGACAAACGCGGGATCGAGCGCTATGGCTTTTGCCTGCCGATGGACGATTGTCTTGCACAGGTAGCTCTGGATTTTGGCGGTCGAAACTGGATCGTCTGGGACGCTGAATTCAAACGCGAAAAGATAGGCGAGATGCCCACCGAGATGTTTTTTCATTTCTTCAAATCCTTTAGTGACAAGGCTTTGTGCAATCTCAATATCAAAGCCGAGGGCACAAATGAGCATCACAAGATCGAGGCGATCTTCAAGGCATTCGCAAAGTCTATAAAAACCGCGGTGCGTCGCGACGGCTCGGCATTGGCAACGACCAAGGGAGTCCTATGAAAGTTGCGATCGTCAAATACAATGCCGGTAACACCGAGTCGGTCGCAAACGCCCTCCGCAGGCTTGGTGTCGAGTCGATCGTGACAGATGATCACGCAGCATTGCGAACGGCAGACAAGGTCATTTTTCCAGGCGTCGGAGAGGCATCGACCGCGATGCGATACTTATGCGAACGCGGCCTCGATACAACGATCAGATCGCTTACGCAACCAGTGCTCGGGATCTGTCTCGGTATGCAGCTGTTGTGCAGAGCGTCCGAAGAAAATGAGACGCAATGCCTCGGTGTGGTTCCGTTTCTGGTGCGAAAGTTCAAGTCCGACGATCTCAAAATTCCCCACATGGGCTGGAACACGATAGCCGAACTCGACTCAGCTCTTTTCAACGGGATCGACTCGGGCGAGCACGTGTATTTTGTTCATGGCTATTACGTGGAAATTGCTGCGCAAACGACGGCCGTTTCTGAGTACGCAGGCAGATTTAGCTCAGCGTTTGAGGAGAACAACTTCTACGGCGTTCAGTTTCATCCCGAAAAATCCGGCAAGGCGGGCGAACGCATTTTGGAGAATTTTCTAAAGATATGATCGAAATAATTCCGGCAATGGACCTCATCGATGGTAAGTGCGTGCGTTTGACGCAGGGTGATTTTTCGCGTCAGACCGTTTACGCCGACGAACCGCTGGCGGTCGCCAAGAGTTTTGAGCAAGCCGGGCTAAAGCGGATGCATCTCGTCGATCTCGACGGGGCACGCACCGGAACGCCTGCTAACCTTGCCACGCTCGAAAAGATCGCTGCAGGCACCTCGCTCTCGATCGATTTCGGCGGCGGCGTGAAGACGGACGACGACGTCGCCGCAGTGTTTGCGGCCGGTGCCGGGATCGTTAACATCGGTAGCATGGCTTTCAGAGAGCGAGCTACTTTTCTGTCGATCGTCGCAAAGTATGGCGGCGACAAGATCCTGTTAGGGGCCGACACCCGCGGCGGCAACGTATCGATCGACGGCTGGCAAACGGACACGTCCGTCCCGATCCTCGCGTTTCTTTTAAAATTTTCCGGCCTCGGCGTGACCAATGTTTTCGTCACCGACATCGCCAGCGACGGGGCGATGTCGGGGCCGTCGCTGAAACTGTATCGGAGTATCAAAGCCGCAATTAGCGAGATAAAGCTCGTCGCGAGCGGCGGCGTGCAATCGCTCTCCGACATTGACGAACTGCAGGAGATCGGCTGCAGCGGCGTCATCTTGGGCAAATCACTCTACGAAAACCAGATCGATCTAAAGGAGCTGGCGAAATATGCTGGCTAAGCGGATAATCCCGTGCCTCGATGTAAAAGACGGCCGAACTGTGAAGGGGACGAATTTCGTGGACCTTCGCGACGCGGGCGATCCGGTCGAATTGGCACGAAAGTACTGTGATGAAGGAGCGGACGAAATAGTGCTGCTAGACATCTCCGCGACAAATGAGCGGCGAAAGACATTTCCCGATCTCGTTCGGCGCGTCGCTGCGGAGATCAATATTCCGTTCACGGTCGGCGGCGGCATCTCAGCCGTCGGTGACATCGGAGCATTGCTCGACGCTGGTGCTGATAAGGTTTCGATAAACACCGCCGCCGTCGTCCGGCCGGAATTGATCTCCGAGTCCGCAGCAAACTTCGGTTCGCAGTGCATCGTTCTGGCGATCGATGCAAAGAACATTGGCGGTGAGTGGCGGGTTTTCCTAAACGGCGGCCGCGTCGCAACGGAAAACGATGCTGTCGAATGGGCGAAACAAGGCGTCGAACGCGGCGCCGGCGAAATTCTGTTGACATCCATGAACGCGGACGGATCGAAAACTGGATTTGAGATCGGCCTGACGCGCCAGATCTCGTCGTCGGTGGGCATTCCGGTTATCGCATCCGGCGGAGCGGGAACGATGGACGATTTCGCCGACGTATTTGCCCGGGGCAGGGCGGATGCGGCACTTGCCGCCAGCGTCTTTCACTACGGGGAGATCGGCGTTTCCGAACTCAAACTCTTCCTTCAATTGCGAGGTATCGAGGTGAGAATATGAATATCAAATACGAAAAATATGCGGACGGCCTTATCCCGGCGATAGTTCAGGACTTAGAGACGCGAGATGTTCTGATGCTCGGATTCATGAACGAAGACGCAATTAGCCGGACGCACGAAACCGGACGTGTCACATTCTATTCGCGTTCGCGGAACGAGCTGTGGACGAAGGGCGAGACGAGCGGAAATTTTCTCGAGTTTGTGTCGATGAAAGCCGATTGTGATACCGATACACTACTAATTATCGCAAGGCCTGCCGGCCCGGTTTGTCATACAGGAGCAGCGACTTGTTTTGGCGAAAACAACTCGACGCACAACGCTACCGATCTTCTGAAAGACCTCGAAGGTGTCATCGACAGCCGAAGACGCGAGAATACCGAAGGCTCCTACGTCGCGAGTTTATTCGAAAAAGGTATCAACAAGATCGCTCAAAAAGTCGGTGAGGAAGCGGTCGAACTCGTGATCGAGGCAAAAGACGACGACAGCGAGGCGTTCAAAGGCGAGGCCGCCGACCTTCTATTCCACTATTTAATACTTTTACGTGCAAAAGATGTTTCGATCAGTGACATCTTAGGTGTGCTGAAATCGCGTCGCGGATAATTACTTCACCACACCGCGTTTTGAGCTTTCGATGAATGCGGTCAGAAGATCGACTTCCTTACAATCCGCGATCTCGGCACGGATACGCTCGACGGCCTGGCTGGTGTTGAGCTTTGCGGAAAGGAGGAGATGAAATGCGTGGTTGAGTTTCGCGATCGTATCTTTAGAATAGCCGCGACGCTTTACGCCTAAACGATTGAGTCCGTAGCACTTTGCGTGATTGCCCTGAATGATTGCAAATGGCATCACGTCCTTAACAGCGATCGAAAATGCTCCGATAAAGGCTTCAACACCGACGCGGCAAAATTGATGTACGCCCGATAGTCCACCGATCGTAACCCGATCCGCGATCTCAACGTGTCCGGCGAGCGACGCGGCATTCGCCATGATTATCTCGTTGCCGAGTCGGCAATCGTGTGCGACATGCGACTGAGCCATCAGCAGATTGCCGTCGCCGATGCTCGTTACGCCTCCGCCGCCGGCCGTGCCGCGGTGGATGGTGACAAATTCGCGGATTTGGTTGCGTTTACCGATCTCGGTCGAGGTCGGCTCTCCGGCGTATTTGAGATCTTGTGGTGCTAGGCCGATCGATGCGAACGGGAAGACATGCGTTTCGTCACCGATAATTGTCGCCCCGTCAACGACCACATGCGAATCGAGCCGCACGCCGCTGCCGAGCACGACTTCGCCGCCGATGGTACAAAACGGCCCAATATGACAGCCTTCGCCGATCTGTGCGCCGGGCGCGACGATGGCGGATTCGTGTATGAATGAAGACATAGAGGGTTTAGTCATTCCCGGGACTGTCATCTGCAACAGCTTCGGCGGCGGAACTGTCGCCAGCCGGATCTTCTGAGCCAACCGCCTTCGGATCACCTCGACGAACCAGGAACGTAAACACGACCGCGACGATCAGAGCTACGATCGGCGAAACCGTTGCCAGTACGATCGTAACGCAAAAACCGATAAGCCCGAGGTTTTTGCGGTTGTTGCGAATTCCCAGAATGAGCGGAATGGCACCGAGCAGAGCTCCCATTGCGAGTTGTATGGCGATGATGTAGTAAAAGTTCTGTTGATAGAACTGACGAAATTGTTCGATATCCATTATCCAATTACTCCTCCGGCCGGTCTGCGATCACTGACATGATTATCGCTTCGGCGGTGATTTTGCCATCGACCATGGCGACGCCGCGCATTTTCTGCATACGGCTGCCGATACGTAGGGCCGTTACCTCGAGCACGAGCGTATCTCCCGGTACCACGGGACGGCGAAATTTGGCTTCCCGTATGCCGCTGAAAAACGGGATCTTGCTGTCGCGGTTCTCAAATTCGCGAAGCGCGAGGATAGCACCTACCTGTGCAAGAGCCTCGATCTGCAAAACGCCAGGCATCACCGGTGCCTGAGGGAAGTGGCCGGCGAAAAAATGCTCGTTGACCGTCACCTGTTTTATGCCGACGATGCGTACGCGCGGTTCGAGTTCGATGATCTTATCGACCAGCAAAAACGGATAGCGATGCGGCAATATCTTCTGGATCGCGATTGAATCGTATATTGGCATAATTTCGGCGGCTACAAATCATAATAGCCAAAAGCCGGTAAAATGCAATTTTACCGGCGATCGGCTAACTTCCAATTATATCCGGCGTTTCCTATTTAGGAGCTGCGGCCGTAGCTGCGCCTGCCGGACGGGCGTTGTAATAGGTTATAAATTCTTTCGTCACATCGACCTTTGCCGGTATGAAAGCCAGTAGGATCTGTGCCTGGTCGAGCTTGGACGCGTCGAGGATCAGGTCATAACCTTTAGCTGCCGCAAAATCCTGCATCGCTTTGCCGATGTCGAGCAGTACCGGCCCCATCACCACAGGCTGACGTTTTTCGTAACGGACCTTGCCGTCTTCCTGCTTGCGTTTGATGTTCAGTTCGAGCGTCTGATACTCGTCGGCCTTGGCCTGAGCCGTTGCCTGATTGACAGGCACGGTACCGGCGGTGATCTGATCTTGCAGGGTCTTGAGCTCTTTGCCGAGCGTCTGATACTTGGTGACCATCGTTTGCAGCTCAGCGTCGAGCGGCTTGAATTCGTTCTCCAGCGCCGTCATGGCATTGGTATATTTGACGATACCTTCTTTCCCGTCAAACGCAGCGGTGTTGATAACAACAACCTTCATCGCGGCGGTCTGGGCGGAAACGGAAACGCTCGAAATGGCCGCGAGAATTGCGAAAACGGCTACTAAACTAAATCTTTTCATTACGTGAATTACTCCTTAAGCTACTTATAAAGGCCGAATGCGCCGATATTACTATAAATGTTTGAAACATTAGCTACGCAAACGGTTGCTTATGGTTTCGAAAAACAAACGGCAATAATATAGTCTCGATATATCAAAGTCAAAACTATCCGCCGTATTAGAACGTTCGTCCGACCGTGAACCTAAATCCGTTACGCTTGCCCGGAAGGAAGATTCCCGGAAGTTCGGGCGTAAATCCAAACTTTCCGTTCGGATTGTAATAGTAGATAAGGCGGAACGGAACGTTTACGATCGGAACCTGTACGCGAAGCTCGACGCCCACGCTTGCCTTAAAATCTTTGATGCTGCTAAACGCGCTATCGCTAACCTTGAGCAGTGAATTTTGCTGTACCTCGCCACGCAGATAGAGTTGCTGGATCTGCGGCGAAATGCTGGTCGGGCATCCAAACCGGTTGCCTCGGCAAAACTCGGTAATGTAATCGGTCTTGGTCATCACACGGCCCCGATAATACAGGATGCTGCCAAAGCTGCTCTCGAGCACCGGCGTATTGATCAGCGCGAGAGCCGTCAAACGTCCGGCACCGAGAAACGTATCGTCAGGTAAAAATTCGCTGTTGATCGTCTGCGTGCCGGTCTTGCGCAGATTGAACACCGTGCCTATGTCGGCAAATACTGCCATCGTCGCCGGGCCAAAGATCGGAATACGATATTCAAGGTTGCCGAGAATTTGTGTGTCGCCGCCTATAAAGCGGTAATTTCGCGAGAACAGTGCCGGATTAGCACCGACGGCACCGGTCAACTGGCCGATCGTCGCGATCTCGTCGCGGTCGCGGCTGTTCAGGCCGTGATTCGCGTTCGCCGTTCCTGAAGCATTTGTCGCGACCGTAACGGCACGGCTCGTGACATAAGTATCAAATGGTGCGACGGGCCCGATCGAGCGCGAATTGTATCCGCGAATATCGTTTTCGCTGCCGAGGTAATAACGTTCGTATGCCGGAACACCACCGACGAACGAGATCGAATTTGCGTTTTTGATCTTGTCGGTCGGAGCCCACGAGCCGATCGTTCCCGCCTGTATCCTGAATGCGAGCACTTCGGGATTTTTCGACTTCTTCTTTCGCATCGGAATAAAGTTCGAATACGAAACATTCGGCTGATACGTGCGGACATCGCCGCCGAGACCGGCCAGGCCGAGCGATACCGACAGCGAACTGCCGCTTAGCGTATCGATGCCGTTCTTTGCCGGCTGCCGCGTGTCATATACGAACGAGGCCGTGATCTTGCTCGTCAGAATATTCGGCTGACGGTAAATGACCGGAATACGTGTCGAAGGGTCGGCCAGAGCGTTTACCGGCGGGTCGGTGATGTTTGTCAGCGAAAGCTGATATGTAGCACCGACACGCGAAAACTGTGTGAACCTGCGTTTCTTAAAGAACAATTCCGACAGCGGAGCGGTCGCAAAAATGTTTGCGCCATACGTGCTCTGTGTAAACAGGTTGCTCGAATCGGTCGTGACCGAAGCATTCGGATCGTAAAGCTGATTGAGCAGGTCAGTGTTCTGTGTCAGAAATGTGCCTTCGCCAAAGAACTTGTAGCGGCTGGCAAACAGCGAAAATCCGACCGAGATCGGACGATTGCGGAAATACGGTTCCTGATATGAGAACTGTAAACTCTGCTGACGGTTACCCGCACCGACGTTGAACGACAATATCTCACCGCGTCCCGCCAGGTTGTTGGTCGAATATTCAAGCCCGAAGAACGAACCGCCGATGCCCGAAATACCGCCGTTGAACGAGATCTGCTGACGGCCTTTTTCTTTGACCTTAACGATCAGATCGACGTTGCCCTGCTCTTCGTCCGTTCGGATCTCGACGTCCTGATCTTTATCGACCGGATCGAAATACTGCGTCTGATTGATACGGGCGACTGAAATTTCGAGGTAATTCTGATTGTAAATATCGCCTTCGTTGATCAGAAATTCGCGGCGAAGCACACGGTCGCGTGTGAATGTGTTTCCGGTGAATTCGAGCCTGCGAAGCGAGAACTGTTTGCCCTCATCGATCCTGATGATTATATCGACGATGCCCTCGGCAGCGTTGGTCGGATTGTCTTTGAAATCAGGCTCGAACTCGGCGTTGTACTGGACAAATCCCTGTCCGCCGTAAACCTTTTTGAGATCCTCGTAAACGGCATCCTGCAAACGCTTACCATCAGCGATCTCGCCTTTCTTGAGGCCAACATAGCCGAGTATCTGTTGTTCCGAAAAGATCGAGTTGCCCTCGACCTTGAGTTCACCGACGCGAAAGATACGGCCTTCGGTAACCGGAACGATGATCTTTAGCGTATCGTCTTTGGACGTGACGAGCGGCAGCGGAAGCAGTTTCAGCAGCGGAAGCCCAGTGCGTTTATAGCCAAGCCCGACGATCTGCGGTTCACCGATACGGGCCTGAAAATAGCCCTTCGAGAACATATACGAACGGACATTTTTCTGCAGGTCGTACTGGAGTTTTTTGAGATCAAGGATATCCTGCCCCTGAAAACGAACGATGATGCCGGTCTCTTTTACGAGAACGAGGGCCTTGCGGAGTTCGCCGTCCTTAAATTTCTCGTTCCCTTCGAATTCGATCTCGACGATGCGCGAACGATAGCCTTGCTCGATGTTAAATGTCAGAGCGATCGATGTGGCCGAAACCTCATCCTCCTGCACCGTCACCTTCGCATTTGGAAAACCTTTCGAAGCGAGCATCTCGCGCAAAACGCGTGTCGCATTTCTCGCTTTGACGGGATCGTAAACCGATTCTTTCGAGATGCCGACACGCTTTTCGCGAAACTCTTTGAGAACATCCGATTCCTGGATGGCCTTCATTCCTTTGAATTGCAGATCGCGGATGATGGCGAGTTCGCGGACCTCGAAGATCACATTGACGCCGCCGCGAACGCCTTCTTCGGTGAGAACGCGGGTTGCTGTCTTATCGAAAAAGTTGAGCGAGAGCAGTTCCTTGAGGTCGCGTTCCAGAGCTGCCGGATCGAAAACATCGCCCGGACGGGTCTTGATGTAATACAGCAGATCTTCGTCGCGAAGACGGCGGTTGCCCTGAATATCAACACTCTCAACTACCTGTTGAGCTTTTTTGACGGTGTCGCCCTTCGACGGAACTTTTGACGCTGTTTTCGCTGCGTCGTCTGTTTTGGCTGCGGTCGGGATCGCAAACGCAATAAATGCCATGCAGGCGATCCCAAGTGCGCGAAGATTATGCATAAAACCGAGTATCCTTGTTATGAGTGCAAATTAAAGAGCTTCGAAAAGCTCTGTATGCCGAATCGTCTTGTTCGAACACTAAAAAAATGGAACAAAACCGGCATTATCGTGTCGGATTTTACGCTATCTATGATTCGCGCCTATCTCCACAGGTTGCCCTCAGCCATCTCATCTGAACAAACTACGGATTATACAGCGAAAAGGCGCAAAAATAAAAGCCGAAACGGATGATAAGCCCGTCAAATGGCGCGCAAAATCGGCCAACCCGATTTACCTCACCCGACCCGAGGACGCTCGCGTTTCGTTCGAAGCTTGGTTTCAATAACATTAGACGCTCCGGTGTCGGGCACGTTCGATCCCGGAGGGGTCGCATGTTTATAGAAAAGCGAAAAAAAAATGATCCGACCCCGGCGGGGTCGGATCCTCTAGGCCTATCACCGGATCACTGGCACGGACCGTTCAGGCAAGCATATCTACCGTCCGATCGATACAGTCTGCCGTTCCGCAGCGTCAAGGTCAGGAATTCTCCGTTTTGACGATTCTCCAGTTTGTATTTATTGGTGTCGACACACTTGTATAGTCCCCAACGATCCCAATGGTTTGGATCGCTCGGGACCACCTCTTTACCCCCGACCGCCCAGATATTTGGTGACGCGACAGGGAAGTTTTGCGGATTAAAAAAGAAATTGTCGCCGGAATTGTCACCGCTCCAACCATACCAATGGCCGGTTACGGGATCGCATGTCGGTGTGCCCGGTGTCGGTGTAGGTGTCGGTGTAGGCGTCGGTGGGTCGCCCTTCTTCGCAGGGAGTACATAGCCCTCGATCCAGGCGAACGTGTAACCTGAGTTTATCGCGTGTTGTTCGCCTTCGGCAGTTGCGGTCTGAAAGTTATCTCCTGCTCGGGCGCTCCAAAAGTTTTTTAACGGCACTGTGCCGGGTCGCTGCGTAGAATAGATATACCCCTCGACCCGGACATATGTGTAACCTGCGGCTTGTGCTGCACCTTCGCCCTGAGATGTGGCGGTCACGTAGTTGTCTTCCCGTGCAGCACTCCAATACAACTTAAGCGGCACGGTGCCGGGTTGCTGCGTGCTGAATCCGTAGCCTTCGGTACGTGCGAAAAAGTAGCCGGAGTTAAGTGCAGACTGCTCGCCGGCACTCGTTGCGGTAGTGAAGTTGTCTTCGCGGGCCCTGTTGAAATACAGCTTCAAAGGGATCATAGAAACGTCGTCGCCGCCTTCGTTGCTGACTGAATAGACGCTGTTGGCCCATGCTCCGCCGCACATCTGGCCCGAATTGCCGCTGCACGGCGTATCACACTTGCGGCCTTCGCCACTCGTCAACGCTCCATATTTGCCATAGCTGTTGCCGCAGAAACAATACGATCCGTATTGCGTGCCCGCATATTGAAACCCGCGTTGAGCACAACTGGCAACACATCCCTCAATGGTCATCCTGGGATCATTCCATTCGAAACCTGAAAGGTCCCTCGGCCTGCTTGGCGGGAGATTATTATCAAGAAAGCATCCGATATAACGCGGAGCCGCAACATTGTCGAAGATCGAGTCGACATTTGCGCTTTCCCGTTCGCCGGAATTGATCTGGGTTTCACCGTTTACGCTGGTAAACCGTACGGAAATTGTAATAAGTGAGATCAAAATGGCCGTGAGAAAGAACCTCCATCCCCAAGCGGCTCCGGTTAATTTATTTAATTTATTCATTGCTCTCCTCTTTATTCGCTTCGACGTAATGGCCTTCAACGATTGGATCAATCTCCGTTAGATTTTCTGAGTCAGTCTGATCGATTGCTTTGTTTAGCGGAGGATTTTCGCTTTCCGCGCGCCAAACCCGCTGAGAAGACCGGCTCAGTCCGACGGACTCGATAAGCGTTATCCGTCGGCTTCTGGTCATCGTTAGTCTTATCGAGCGTTTCATTTTTATTGCAAACCCCGGCATGTCTGGTCTATGCTATGAGCATTCAACGAATCGGATCTTAAGTAACGACAAAACGGCGAAATTTTTACGAAATTTTCTGCGATGGAAGTTTTGGAGGGGCAAACATTTTGTTTTGCGGATGTTGAGGTCGACACGCGGCGCGGTTGTGTGCGGCGCGGCGACGGTGAGCATCATTTGCGCCAAAAATCTTTTCAGGTCCTCGTCTATCTGCTCGAACGGCGCGACCGCCTTGTCACCAAGAACGAATTGATCGAGACCGTCTGGCGCGACACCGCCGTCACGGACGACGTTCTTGTGCAGTGCATCAAAGAAATTCGCCGCTCACTCGGTGATGACACCCACAGCCCGCGGTTTATCAAAACCGTACCTAAAGCCGGTTATAGATTTATCGGCTCGATGTCTGAGGCGCCAATCTTAGCGTGCGGACAGGACGTAACGCGGACGCATTTTCATTCCGAAGACATCACGCGCGTTGAGATCGAATACGAGGTCGATGATTTCCTGTCGCGACAACCCGATGCTCTTATTTCCAGGAAACCCCGCGATCGCACCGTGATCTTTGCTCTGCTGGCCGTTGCCCTATTGGTTACCGGACTCTCATATTTTTATTTCGCTGGAGCGTTCCGTTCTAACCAGGCCGCAGGAGTCGTTTTGCCAGATACACCCGGAAAAAGGTCGCTGGCCGTAATGTACTTCGAAAATCGATCGCGCAATTCCGAACTGGACTGGATGAGCGAGGGTTTGGCGGACATGATGATCACCGATCTTTCGAGATCGCCGAAATTGAATATCCTCAGCCGTCAGGATTTCCGCACGCTGCTAGACAGGAACGGCGTCGCAGCGGACGAAACCATCTCGCCTGAGACCGCGCTGGATATTGCCCGAAAAAGCCGTGCCGGTTCTTTCATTCTCGGCAGTTTTGCGTCCGTCGGAACGTCGATCCGTCTCGACGTAAAACTCTTCGATGCTCAAACAGGCGAGTTGCGGGCGGTTGAAACCTCGAACGTTGAAAAGGCCGAAATGATCTTTTCCGCGATAGATCTACTTTCGCTGAAACTGGCAAATCACCTCGTCACGATGCCGTTTGAACAGGACCGACGATCGGACCTTAGCATGGCGATGACCGGGAATCTGGAGGCGTATCGTTATTACTCGCTCGCGGTTGACGAAGCTCAGTCTCTTCATAACAAAGAGGCGATCGCTCTGCTTGAAAAGGCCATTGCTCTCGACCCGCAGTTTGCTATGGCGCACGCCCGGATCGGCTATATATATACTGTGACGTGGGGCTTTGGTGAAAAGGCCAAGCCGTATCTCGAAAAAGCGTTTGCGCTTTCGGACCGTCTTACTGAGAAGGATCGCCTGTCGATCTCGGCGTGGTATTCGATCGCGAGTCTCGATTACCCAAACGCGATCGAGTTTTACCGGCAGATCATTTCTAAATATCCGACCGAGACCGAATCATACTTAAGGCTTGGAAATTTATTGAGTGGCGAAGAACAATTCGAAGATGCTGCGAACGTGCTAAAGCAAGGTTTGGCGATCGACCCTGACGGGCCGCTTCTATACAACGCTCTCGGTAGCCTTTACAGTATTTCTGGCAAACACGAAGACGCTATTTCGATGCACCAACGTTATGTCGCCTACGCTCCGAACGAGGCAAATGCACATGACAGCCTCGGGATGAGTTTTCAATGGGCCGGCCGTTACGACGAGGCGATCGGTGAATATCGTCGAGCCATAGAACTAAAACCGAATTTCGAAGTTGCTCTTGTCCATCTCGCCAATACCCATTTTCAAACCGGCCGTTACAGCCAGGCGATCGATCTCTACAAAAAGTACAACGCCGGAGCGCCGTCCGAACTCGAGCGGGCACGCGCGTTTTCCAGTATCGCAACCGTTTATCGCCGATTGCGAAATTATGATCTTGCGATCCGGGCGGCGAATCAGGCGATTAAAGAACGGGAAACCTATATTGGCGAGTCGTTTCTGATAGCTCTCGATCTGGGAGACAAGAAGACGACGGACCAACTCGAACAAAAACTCTTCGCTGCACAGACCGTTACAAATCGCGGCAAACGCGCCGCCCCTCGATTTTCATTCTATTTCCGCGGGCTCGCTGCCCTCAGAAACGGCGAGCCGGACAATGCTGTCGAAGCCTTCCGCGAAGCGGTCCGCCATTCGCCACCAACTTTCGAGGCCGACGCTCTCGAAGATTGTCTAGCAAACGCCTATCTCCATCTCGGCCGTTACGACGAAGCCGTCGCCGAATACGAACGCGTCCTCGCACTAAATCCAAACTACCCTCTCGCCCGATTTCACCTCGCTCAGACATTCGCCGCCAACGGTGACACCGAAAAGGCGAGAGAAAACTACCGTTTGTTCCTCGACACGTGGAAAGACGCAGACAACGAGATCCCTGAGATCATCGCTGCAAGAAATTATGTCCCGTGATATTCACGGGACATCGCTTGATCACACTAACTTAGTTCGGCAATCTACCGAACGTAGACACTCGGAACGGCCACGTCGCCCGTTGTACCGAATGGCTGGATGAGCGTTCCGGCGGTCGAGCGTTGGACGAACCATGTATTTGACGAAGGCCGGAAAATTGCCGCGTCAAATTTGCCGTCGGCATCATAATCGCCCGGCGTCGGAATATCGGTCGAGGTGCCAAACGGGAACGAGAAGTACGAGAAATCGTTGCTCCTCAGCACGTACCATTCGCCCGTCGAAGGCCGCCAGAATGCCATATCAGCTTTTCCATCGCCTGTGTAATCGCCCTGCACGGCCTTGTCGCTCGAAGTGCCGAATTGAGCAGCGATAAGGCCCGCCGTGCTTCGCAGTATCCACCATTCGCCCGCCGGACGGCGATAGATAGCGATATCGACCTTTCCGTCGCCATCAAAATCATCAGGGACCGGCACATCGCCAGCGGCCCCGAACGCCTGGATCGTCGTGCCGCCGCTTGATCTGCTGATATACCAGGTGTTGGTCGAAGGGCGGAAAATAGCTGCATCTGCTTTCAGGTCGCCATCATAGTCGGCCGGAACCGGCACATCGCCATTCGTGCCGAACGGGAACAAGTAATAACTGGAATCCTCGCTCCGCAGTACATACCAAGTGCCGTTCGTCGGAAAGAAGAACGCAATGTCGGTTTTGCCGTCGCCCGTATAGTCGGCCGGCGTGAGACTGGTCGGGACGCCGCCGAAATTGTATGCCCGGCTGCCGCCGTCAGAGCTTCGCAGGTACCACCAATTGCCGGTCGACGGGCGGTAGATCGAAATATCGGTCTTGCCGTCGCCGTCAAAGTCGAACGGCGAATCGGCCACGGTCGGTGCCACGCCGCCGGCCGGCGTCAAGGCAACGCTGCGGAATGCCGTGTTCGTCGTATTTGTGGCGAGCTGTGTGATGTTGGCGGTCGGCGCTATATTGTAGCCTGTCGCATCGACAACGCTCAGCACCTGAGAGGCCTTGGTCGAATAAAGCGTCACGGTGCCGCCAATGGCGACCGTACCTGTGAGCCCGATAAATGAGGCCTGTGTGATCGCCGGAGGGCCCGTAACGGCCGGAAATGTCCCGTTGTACATCCACGTGCCGCCGACAAGAGAAAATTTCAGGATGCCGCCGCTTGAGGCAGTTGCCGGCGTTAGAACCGGAGCATCGCTGGCTATATAAAGTGTGTCGACGCCGGAGACGGCAGTACTAAGATCCGCAAAAAAGAAGCCGTTATATGCGGCCGGAGCAGTCGTTGGCATACCCGGCAGACTGGCAGCCGTTTGCATCGTCGTGGTCGGAAGCCCGGTGGCGACCGCACCGCTTCGGACCGCTCCTGCACCCGAAGAAATATACAGTTGACCGCCAAAAATGCCGATTACCCTTAGATTTGTGGCTGTGTTGCTGACAACGGTTCCGGCACCCGAGCCTCCGAGCGTGTTGTACACGACGCCTGTCGCAGAGCCAACCGCCCAGAGGTTTGTCCCATTGTCGCTGGCCGCACTCCGAATGTTGCCACCGCTAAAGCTAGTGGTCGTCGTTGTTGTGTCGATCAGTCCGTTTCCATCCACACGGCCAATGACCCTCGGAACGGCCGCGGACGTTGTTGTAGCTACGCCCGCCGTGCCGACAGCCGCATTGTAACCCGTGATCAAATGGTAGCTTCCATTGGTCGAACGCGTGATCGCGCATTCGTTTGTCGATGTGCCCGCAGCCGTCAATATTTGGTTTGCACCCGAAACCGCAGTCGGCAACGCGATCGACTGCACGAGCATTCCGGCAGGCGTTAATTCGTCAAGAAAGATCGGCGTCGCAGCACTGGTCAATGCTGCCGCTCCGTCGCCAACGCGGCATACGACCAAATTCCCAACGCCAAATGGAGCCGCGTAAAAATTCGCCTTCGCGAAAGCACCGGTCACCAAAACGAGCAGTGACAACCGAACAAACAACATTCTACGATCAGACATAATATGCCGCTTTCTCCTTACTTTGAATACTGCAATCTTAGACCTGTTCGATGTTGAATTCAAACAAATGTTTGGACGACGCAAGAAAGCTGTAACCGCCAAACAAACAAAAAGACGCGAAAAAGGCTATTTCCTTTTCGCGTCTTTTCGCTTTTTCGCGGTTACAATTCTTACTTCTTCAACCAGCCGAACAGTGCATTCACGGTGATATCACGGTTCGTTTCGTAGATCGCTTTGGTCAGCGGGACGGACATTGGACAGACCTGAATGCAGTTTTGGGCGTTGCCGCAATTGCCTATGCCATCGTCACCGAGGAGCCCGTTCAGACGGTCTTCGATATCCGTCTTACCCGTCGGATGCATATTGAAAAGGCGTGCCTGAGCGATCGCCTGCGGGCCGATATAATTGTCGTCGCCATACTGCGGACACGCCTCAAGACAGCACCCGCACGTCATACAGCGTGACAGAGCGTAACGTTCCTGAGCGACTTCGTTGCTTATAGGCGGCCCGGGGCCAAGGTTGTACGAGCCGTCGAGCTCGATCCACGCATCGACCTGTTTGAGGTGCTCGAACATCTTCGAACGGTCAACCTTGAGGTCGCGAACATTAGGGAATTTTGACATCGGCGCGAGAGTCACCGTGTCGCCGCCGGTCGCGAGCAGCAGATCGTCGATCAACGCCGAGCACGATTGCCGCACTTTGCCGTCAATGACCATCGTGCAAATGCCGCAGACCTGTTCGAGACAAGACATATCCCAAACCGGCGGCGTTGTCTGCTTGCCCTCGATCGTCACCGGATTCTTTCGGATCTCCATGAGCGCCGAGATAACGTTCAGATTTCGCCGGTACTGCAGCTCAAACGTCTCCCAATGCGCCGTCGCACCTTCCTTCTCCCGCCGCTGGATCTTGAGTTTGATCGTCGTCGGCGGTGTTTCGAGGCGTTTCTTTTCGATGTGTGCGTGTGTGGACATATCCTAAAATGTTCAGAGTGCAATAGTTCAGAGTGCTAGCTTTAGCTTGTCTTTGCTTAAACAGGAACAAGCTGAAGCTTGCACTCTGAACTTAGCCCTTTTTCTTGGCCGAATAGTCTCTCTTCCTCGGCTCGACCAGCGAAACGTCGATAGCTTCGTAGCTGAGAACCGGAGCCTCGGCCGCGTATTCGGCGATCGTCGTTTTCATAAAATTCTCGTCATCGCGATCCGGAAAATCGGGTTTGTAATGTGCTCCGCGAGATTCGTTCCTATTCAAAGCACCAAGTGTAATGACGCGGGCGAGTTCGAACATATTCGACAACTGACGTGCGTGGGGCACTGCCTGCGTCGCCCATAGATTCGAATCGTTGATCGAGATGTTTTTGAATCTTTCTTGTAGCTCGCGGATCTTATCGTCGGTCGCCTGCAAACGGTCGTTGTAGCGAACTACCGTTACATTGTCAGTCATTACCTTGCCGAGTTCCTCGTGCAGTTTGTATTGGTTCTCGCCGCCTTGGCTATGGATGATCGAATCGTTGATCTCCTGCTGGCGGGCAAGTTCGGCGGGGTGAACGCCGTTCGAGTCGGACGTACCCCGTTCAACGTTCTTGGCATATTCCATCGCCGACGGAGCCGCTACAAATCCGCCGTAAACACACGACAGCAGAGAGTTTGCACCCAAACGATTAGCTCCGTGGATCGAATAATCGCATTCGCCGGCCGCAAACAATCCAGGAATATTTGTCCGCTGTTCAAAATCGACCCACAGCCCGCCCATCGAATAATGAACGCCCGGGAAAATTCGCATCGGCACATATCGCGGATCATCGCCGACGAACATCTCGTAAATTTCGAGTATCGCACCAAGCTTCTCGGTCAACACTTCCGCCGGAATATGCGTCAGATCGAGATAGACCTGATTTTCGCCGCCAACACCGCTGCCTTCGAGACAAACTTGGAAGATCTCACGGGTCGCGATATCGCGGGGAACGAGATTCCCGTATGCCGGGTACTTTTCTTCGAGGAAGTATCGCCGATCTGCATCGGGAATTTCCTTTGGCTTGCGAGCGTCCATCGGATCACGCGGAACCCAAACGCGTCCGCCTTCGCCTCGGGCCGACTCGGACATTAGTCGAAGCTTGTCTTCGCCCGGGATCGATGTCGGGTGAACCTGAATAAACTCGCCGTTAGCATAACGGGCACCTTGCACGTAACATGCTGCCGCAGCACTGCCAGTACAGGTCTGAGAATTGGTCGATTTGCCAAAAACCATGCCCGGACCGCCGGTCGCCATTATCACTGCATCGGCCGCAAATGATCTAAGCTCAAGCGTTTGCAGATTCATCGCGACGAGGCCTCGGCACACCTGATGATCGTCGAGGATCAAGGAAAGCATCTCCCAGCCTTCGTATTTCGTGACCTTTTTTTCGGTTTCCCAACGACGTACCTGTTCGTCCAGTGCATAGAGCAATTGCTGACCGGTCGATGCACCCGCAAAAGCAGTACGGTGATGGAGCGTTCCGCCAAATCGACGAAAATCCATCAGACCTTCCTTCGTACGCGAAAACGGAACGCCCATTCGATCGAACAGATAGATAATCTCCGGAGCCATATCGGTCATGCGTTTGACCGGCGGCTGGTTTGCGAGAAAGTCGCCTCCATAGACCGTGTCATCGAGGTGTTTCGCAGGCGAATCGCCCTCGCCCTTAGTATTTACCGCACCGTTAATTCCGCCCTGTGCGCATACCGAGTGCGAACGCTTGACCGGCACCACCGAGATCAGATCGACCTCGTGGCCTGCCTCGGCGATCTTCATCGCCGCCGCAAGGCCCGCAAGCCCGCCGCCCACGATCGCAATTTTTAAACCAGTTGCCATATAAAAAATATTCAGAGTGCAAGCTTTAGCTTGTAAAAGGCGTAACGTATAGACAAGCTAAAGCTTGCACTCTAGCCTCAAAACTTAGTCGCTCCGCCGGTTCCGGGCTTCTTCGCTTCCTCGCAAAACGCCTTCGGAAAAAGCCCGCACGGTCTAACGAACGAAACAGCGGCGTTTATGCCGACAAACGAGAGCATCAACGCCAGTCCGGCACATGCCGTTAGCGTTGCTTTCTGAGCCTTTTCACCGATTACAAGGCCCCAATCGACCGCGAACAAAAAGAAGCCGTACGCCAGATGCCACGCCGTCGCCACGATCCCAAGTATGTAAACTATCAACACCCAAGTGATCTGAAATTCTCGTGAAACGATCGCAAATGACTGATCGGCATTGCCGGCAATCGGAATGGG
>JANLTF010000564.1:0-2283 GCA_031362825.1 Acidobacteriota bacterium
CAATCAGGTACGCACCGCGAGAACGAGACTGTCGTTGACCGCGTGATGGATTCGATGGATCTCGAACGCGAACGCGGCATCACGATCATGGCGAAAAACACGTCCGTTCGTTATGGCGACTACAAAATTAACATTTTGGACACACCGGGCCACGCCGATTTTGGCGGCGAGGTCGAGCGTGTTTTGAAGATGGTCGATGGAATCGTGCTGCTCGTCGATGCAGCCGAAGGCTGTCTGCCACAGACGCGATTTGTGCTGCGAAAGGCCCTCGAACTCAAACTTCCCTGCATCGCGTTGGTGAACAAGATCGATCGTCAAGATTCACGTCCCGAAGAAGTATTAGACGAGATCTACGACCTCTTTATCGACCTCGGAGCCAACGACACGCAGATCGAGTTCCCTGTTCTCTATTCGATCTCACGTGACGGCGTCGCCAAAAAGAACCTCGCGGACGAATCGAAAAATCTTACCCCGCTGTTCGATCAGGTCATCGAGACAATTCCGGCTCCGCACGCACTGCGCGACGATTCGCTGCAGTTGCTCGTTGCAAATATCGATTACAATCCTTTCGTCGGACGCCTCGCTATCGGGCGTATCTTTTCGGGTTCGATCGCTAAGAATCAGGAAGTAACGGTCGCAAAGCGCGACGGCACGTTTGTCAAGACGCGTGTTAAAGAGCTTTTTGTATTCGAAGGCCTCGAACGCACCACCGTCACGGAAGCCGGAACCGGCGAGATCGTCTCCCTCGCGGGATTTGACGATATCGAGATCGGCGAAACGATCACCACGACCGACAACCCGAAACCTCTGCCGCTCATCAACGTCGACGAACCGACCATTGCGATGATCTTCGGCGTAAACACCTCGCCGTTTTCGGGCATCGACGGAAAATTCGTCACCTCGCGTCAGATCAAAGAACGCCTCGACCGCGAGCTGCTCGGAAACGTCGCTTTGCGTGTCGAACAAACCGAAGCCGCTGAGCAATTCAAAGTCTCTGGCCGCGGCGAACTGCAGCTCGCGATCCTCATCGAAATGATGCGCCGCGAAGGGTATGAGCTCCAGGTCTCAAAACCTGAGGTCATAACCAAAAAAGACGAGAAAACCGGAGAAACGCTCGAGCCGATAGAGCTGGTCGTCATCGACGTTCCCGAAGAATTTATCGGCGTAGTCACCGAAGCCATGGGCCGCCGCAAGGGTCAGATGACCAAGATGATCAACAACGGCTCGGGCCGGGTGCGTCTGGAATTTGAAGTTCCTTCGCGTGGTTTGATCGGTTTCCGAGGTGAGTTTTTGACAGAGACGAAAGGAACGGGATTGCTCAATACGCTTTTCTTACGGTTCGACAAATATCAGGGCGAGATGAAATCGCGCCAGACCGGCTCGCTTGTCAGCGACCGTATAGGCGAGACTAACACGTACGCTCTCTATAACTTACAAGAACGCGGAGTCCTCTTCGTCAAACCGCAGATCAAGGTTTACGAAGGCATGATTGTCGGCGAGAACGCCCGTGCAGTCGATCTCGACGTAAACCCGATCAAAGAGAAAAAACTCTCTAACATGCGTACCACGTCCGCCGACGAAGCCATGCGCCTCGTCCCACAACGCGAAATGTCCCTCGAACGCGCCCTCGAATTCATCGCCGACGACGAACTGATCGAAGTCACGCCAAAGGCTATTCGTTTGAGAAAGCGAGTGCTGAAAGCCAACGAAAGACCAAAGAAATAATCAGGAGACTGAACAATGAAAAGGGCGTAACATTCAACTCGAATGTTACGCCCTTTCTGTTGCCACCTACTCGTCCTCATCATCGGCGGGATCATACTCCTCGTACCCGTGCGAATCGTCGTAATAATAATCGTGCTTCACTTGATCGGCTTCCCACGACGAGTCGTCGTCTTTCGTTTCGTGAAGCTCGACCTGATCACAGACGGGCTTTTTGTTCGGAGTTTTTGGCATAAATCATTTATAATCAATTCGATTTGCTTTTGCGAATCGGCAACTTGCCGTAAAATATTCTTATGAAGCGAACTCCACGAGAAAGGCTCCTGAATCCGACGTCCGGAGGCAAGATCGCAGCCGCCCGCGAGTACGGCATCGATCTGACCCAGCTAGCTGAGAATTTACGGTACACTCCAGCCGAACGGATTAAACGCAACGATGCCGCCGCCAACTCTTTTTTGAAGTTCGAAGAAGCCATGAGGCGAGCGAAGGCGGCCGAAAAAGCGAAGATTTAATGATTAATCTGTTTGAGATGGCTCGACTGTTGAGCGAGGCCGGAGTGGA
>JANLTF010000577.1:0-3911 GCA_031362825.1 Acidobacteriota bacterium
CTCTTGTGTGTTGATGCGAAAATAGGTCGAAAGTTCCATCGGGCAGCGGACGCCTTTTGGGATAAAGACAAACGAGCCGTCCGAGAAAACTGCCGAGTTCAAAGCCGCGTAATAGTTATCGCCAACCGGCACGACCGAGCCGAGATATTTTTGGATCTTGTCAGGATAAAGCTCGACCGCCTCGGTAAACGAGCAAAATATCACGCCCGCCTCGAGCAGTTTTTTCTTGTACGTCGTCGCGACCGAAACCGAGTCAAACACCGCATCGACCGCCACATTCGCCAGCATTTTCTGCTCAGTGATCGGGATGCCAAGTTTCTCAAATGTCTTAAGCAATTCAGGATCGACCTCGTCCAGACTGGCTTTCGAAGGCTTCTGCTTTGGTGCCGAATAGTACGAGATATTCTGAAAATCGATATTCGGATAGTCAAAATTAGCCCAGTTGTCAGGCGCCGTCATTTTCAGCCACTGGCGGTACGCTTTTAGACGAAATTCGAGCATCCATTCAGGCTCGTTCTTTTTCGAAGAGATCAACCGAACGGTGTCCTCTGTCAACCCGCGTGCGATCGTCTCGGTCTCGATGTCCGTGACAAAGCCGTATTTGTATTCCCGATTTGTAAGTAATTCTGCTGCTGTTGACATATCTATTTCGCCTCGGCGATCTCAAAAAAGCCTTGCTGCACTTCCAAATGCAACGCTCCGTCTTTCACCCTAAATCCGGTGCACGGGAGTATCTTTCGATCCACGGTGATCAGCGTCTGGTACGCCAGTTCACGCGTTTTCGTGTCCAGTGCGTTTACGCTCAAAGCATCCCGCTTACACCCTTTTGGCAAAGTGACCGTGACCTTGGTCATTTTCAGCTCGCTGTTCTCGATCGCCGTTTTCATGTTCAAACCCTCTGGGCTTCCAGCGTCCGATGAATTCCCTGGATGCTGTGAAACATTGCGTCGACCGACCGTTCGTTGCCGACCATCTGGGCGAGCGTGATCCGTGACAGTGCGTTTTCGACGATCTCGTGGAGACCAATGATGACGGGCCGAATTCCGCAATCGCCTTTGTGGACGCAGCTATCGAGCACGCCCGTGTAGCTGTCGCAGTGCTTGGTCATCACGTCTTCGTCAAGCACCTTAATGATCTCATTCAGCCTGATATCTTCTGCCGGACGAGCAAGCGAATAGCCGCCTTTCGTGCCGCGTGTCGAATGAACAAAATCGGCCTTGTTGAGCAGCCACATCAGCTTGCCCGCGTTCGCCGTCGAAATGCCCTCCAATTCCGCGATCTGCGGCAGCGTCAGGCTCTCACCGTCGGGCAAACTCGCGAGCTGCACCAGACACCTTAGGCCATATTCTTCTTGCGCCGATATTTTCATAAACCACTCTCAGATAAAGGTCTTAGGTATCACCGTTACCATAATATTCGCAAATCGTTACTTTTTTGTCAAGATTGTAAGGTGCGTTGCATTGGCAGTGTCCGTAGCCCGCACGTAAGTAAGGGCAAGGCGCCGTCCTATTCAACGTGTCGCCACCGAGAATGGCCCTTTACTTACGTGCGTGCTACGGACACCTTTACGAATACAAATTCATCGGCCGCGTCAACAATTCAACCGGATCATGCACATTCAAAGCCTCATGAACAAAGAACGGTTCGCCGGCCCTGACGCCGATAAGCTGGCCAAAGTACCTTGCACGCGATTCGATATCTTCGAGATAGTCCTTTCCGGTCAGCATAGTCTCGGGTTCGTTAGAATTCGGATCGTAAAACTGCGACCGATGTGCCTTGATCGCGTCCATTCGCTGGTCGAGAAAGTCCGAGATATCAACAATAAACGACGGCACAACACGCCGCGAAAACAGCGCATGAGCCACGATCGGCGGTGCGAATTTCTGATCGCCTGATTCTGGGTCGTAATTGCGCATCGCAACGAGCCTCGAAGTTTCCCTTACAAGCGTCGCGATATGGTCGTGGTCAGGATGCGTGTCGCCAGATTGGTGCGTCAGGATCAATTTCGGCTTTAGGCGTCTAAGAGCACGCACGAGTTTCACTCTTTCGTCATCACCCACAAACACATGCCCGTCCGGCGAACCAAGGTTCTCTCGCAGATCGAGACCCAAGATCTTCGCAGCGTCCGAAGCCTCGACGGCACGTCCTTCGACCGTGCCGCGGGTTCCCATTTCACCTTGTGTGATGTCGAGCGCACCGGTGCGGTAGCCGAGATGCTTCATCTTGAGCATCGTGCCGCTGACATACAGTTCGAGATCGTCGGGGTGTGCAAAAACGGCGAGAATATCTACTTGGCTCATGGCAATAATTTACCACACCGTCTGTTATTATCAGCTTATGAAATTGACCGTCCTCGGCTCAGGCACATCGGTTCCGCACCCGACGCGAAGCAGTTCAGCGTTTTGGGTCGAGACGGCAGGCGGCAGCATTTTGCTTGATTGCGCGGCATCAGCACCGCTTCGGATGGCACAAGAAGGTCTCGATTGGCCAAATCTCGATGCGATCTGGATCTCGCATTTTCACCTCGACCACTGCGGCGGTCTCGCTCCGTTCTTATTCGGAACCAAATACTCGCCGCAGACACAAAGCAGACGAAAACCGTTGCGAATATTCGGGCCCGTTGGTCTGAAAGTTCTGTTCGAGAAAATGGACGGGGTCAATAATTATGGTTTGCTTGACCAGCCGTTCGCGGTGGAGATCATCGAGATCGAGCCGCTCGAAAACGTCGAGATAGTAAAAGGCGTCGAAGCCGCCGCACTAAAAACACCGCACACCGACGAGAGCCTCGCACTTCACATTCGGGACGGCGAAACAGCGCTCGTCTTCTCCGCCGACACCGGACCGTCGCTGCCGCTGGCTGCATTCGCGAACCAAGTCGATCTTCTTATCCTCGAATGCTCATTCGTCAAAAACAAGCCGATCGAAAAACACCTCGAACTCGCCGAAGTAATCTACCTGATCCGCAAGGCGAGGCCAAAACGCGCGATGCTGACACATTTTTATCCTGAATGGGACGAAGTAGATTTCAAGGAAGAATTAAAGAAATTTGAACCGATGTGCGACGTGATCGAGGCCGTGGACGGGCTGCAACTGGTCTTTTCGGATTAGTGAGGACCGATAAGTGATAACTAAAAATCTCGTTGTCAGTTATCAGGTATTAGCTCTAAGTTGTTCCGAAAATGATCGGGCCTTATGCTTTGACGATTCGTTTTTCCATCGCCATTAGTTCCTCCTTCATCCCGCGACGCATCTTAATAATTATCATTTGGGCCAGATCAACTATCACCGACGCTTATTCGCCGCAGAATGATCCAAATTGTGAGAAATGTCACATTATTTGGCTGAGACATAGCAGATACTCACGCTATGTATTCAGATCTTTACATCGCACAACACTCGAACATGAGGCCCGTTCAGGAGATCGCCGAGCAGCTCGGCCTGACGCCTGACGACATGGACCTCTACGGCAGTCCGTATATCGCAAAGCTTCGGCTGAGCGTTCTCGACAAGCTCAAGGACCGTCCGAGCGCCAAGTACATAGACGTTTCGGCGATCACACCCACGCCGCTCGGCGAAGGCAAATCGACGACGCTCATCGGTCTCGGAGAAGCGATGAAGCACCTCGGCAAAAAGGCCGTCGTGAGTTTACGTCAGCCGTCACAAGGGCCGACATTCGGTATCAAAGGCGGTGCGGCGGGCGGCGGTTACGCGCAGGTCGTGCCGATGGAGACGTTCAATCTCAATCTGACCGGCGACATTCACGCCGTCACGGCGGCCAACAATTTGCTCGCCGCAATGATCGATAATAAATTGCTTCGCGGCAATCCGCTCAACATCAATCCGCACAGCATCACATGGAAACGCGTCGTCGATACAAATGACCGAGCGTTGCGAAAGATCATCATTGGCCT
>JANLTF010000184.1:0-14269 GCA_031362825.1 Acidobacteriota bacterium
GGCTGTATGAACTGCGGCCGCAGATAGTCCGTTTCGCCGCCAAAAATTCGTTCCGAAACCGGTGCATTGCGGTCCATGAATTCATATAACTTTGCGCGGGCCGGACGCTGACTGATCACATCGGGATTACCGCCGTATCGAGGATTGCCGTGCCATTTCCAGAAGAAGGATTTGCCCTGGCCGTCGAGCGTGCCTTCGCCGGTGATCGCAATATTTGTCTGCTCGTAGGCATAAATTAGCGGCGACAGGTGCATCAATTCCATACCTTCCCAACGTGTGTGGACAACCGGAAGATATGCCTCGCGATTCGTAGCAAACTTGAGCGTCGCGCCTTTTGAGACATGCAGATTGACGTTCGATTTGAGCCTGATAGCACCTGTCAAAAAATCGCCGGCCGGAACAACTACACGTCCGCCGCCCGCCTTGCTGCAAGCATCGATCGCCTTGTTTATCGCCTCACGGCAATCGAACTGCCCACCGGCCTTCGCACCGTATTTGAGTATGCTGTAGTCCCTTTTCTTAAATTTCGGTGGCTTGATACGTGCCAGAATCTTCGGATACTCGGTCGTCCACGGGTCTGCCTGACCGAAAGCTAGTGTCGGGAAAATCGCGACTCCCGCCGCGCCAATGCCCAAAGTCTTAATAAAATCTCGTCTGTCGTACATAATTTCTTATTCACAAGCCGCCGGAACGCAGGCTGCTAGCCTGCGATCATGACTCTAACGCAGGCTGGCAGCCTGCGTTCCGACGGTGATCTTTGCCTTCCATCTGGGATAATCCTTTTCCAGCAATTCGCCGGGTTCCGAGACGTACCAGGCATAGCCGTTTCGCCGCTCTGCCTCGATCTGCATAACGTCGTATTTGATGACGGAGTCGCGGCCGATGAAGATCGGTTTCATTGTCTCCATTTGATAGAACCTCGCCCAGATCGGCGGTGCTAACTTGTCTCTGATAATCCCGCTTTCGCCATTTTTGCGTTCCCATCGAATACCGTTGATCTGGTTTGCCTTAAACCATGTGATCGCTGATTCGATGGCCGCGGCAACCGCCGTCGTTGGCTTGCCATCGAGCATCAGAAAGCGTACGATGCCGACACTTTCGCCCGAAGTCAGCGATACCGGTTCAAACGCCCTTGCCTTTGCCGGCTTCAACGAAAACTCATCATACTGTGCCGCCCAGACCGTTTTTTTACCGTTTATCTCGACCTGCAATTTCAGGATCAATGCCTTGCCCTTCTCGACCGCTTTTTCGGCCTTTGCTCGACGCTCTTCATCGACAAAGACAAAATCCTCGTCTTTTTTTGCGACCCGCCTTAGCAGCTTTAAAACGCCAATCATCGCGTCGTCATTAAATGTAATGTGAGTATAGTAGCCCTTCTTTAGCGGAAAGAACTGCGGAAAACCACCGTTCTCATATTGCGACGAGAGCAGATAGTCGAGGCCTCTGTTGAACGCCTCATTGTACTTCGGAAGATTCGCGGGCGGTGACGCTTTCAGCAGACTCGCCGTAATGACTTTGCCAAGATAGGCGACTTGCGGATACGTTGTGCGATTGTCGATCGTCGTCTCGGAAATGTCCGAGCGTTTGGTTAGAAGCTGTGCCTTCTCCGCTTGCGTCAGCATGAGAGCCATATCCGTGTTCTTCTCGAAACCGCCGTTCTCTTTTTGATAGATCAGCAGTTGATCCGCAATGCGGGCTGCTTCGTCGGTCTGATACCAGAGCGGCTTTTGCTTAAAAACCTCGCCCCACGTGACGAGCTTCCAATCAGGCGCCGTCCTTTCCAGCCAGGCAAAGTTGCCACTCTTGTAAGGATCCCAACCATCCTTGCCGCCGAGGAAATACTCGACTGAAAACACCTTGATGTCCGCGTCACCAAGTTTGCGCGTCCATGCGACGCGGCCCTCGGTATTGGCTCCTTTGCCCGTCGAACCGTACTCGGCAAAGTATGCGGTCTTTTCTCGATGTGGTTCCCAGTGGTGCCAGCCTTCTTTGCGAATATCGGCATCCATCTGAGTGTTTAGAAACACGGTTCGGCCATAGTCACGCCACGGCCGACCAAGATAGATGCCATTCTTTGTATTTTCGCTGGTCAACCGGGATCTATGAAAAACGAACCCCGCACTTTCGTCCGCTCCAAAACGCATCGGGGCCGTGATGTATCCATCGCCTTTGCTGTGAATGTGGCAGTTTTCGAAAACAGCCGCCGCCATCCCGAATATATAATCCACGTGGCCCTCTATATACGAATCGACATAATACTGGCGCCCGTTCTTTGCATAAAGCGTATCCTGCCAGCCGAGAAACCGGCATTTATTGAAAATCGCCCGATCTGCTTCGACGAGTATCGCAACGGCCTGCGAACCCGTACCAAACGAATTCTCAAAAGTTATATTCTCGGCATAAAAATCGTGCCCGCCGATATACGTCGCGTAGGCCGCCGACGTTGAGCCCGCTTCTCTATTTGAGATCTTGAAGGCCAGGATCGTCGTTTCAGCCGATTCGCCGATAAACGAAACGTACGGCTTATTCGCAGGAATGCGGATCTGTTCGGTGTAAGTGCCTGGCTTGATCGCGATGACAAATCTTGTTTTGTTATTCTCGGGAACCTTGGCGATCGCCTCGTTTATTGTTCGCACATTACCGCTGCCGTCAGCCGCTACAGTAATATCGGCGCGGACAGAAGCCGCATTCGCCGAAAGAACCATCGTCGTAAACAGCAGATTAAGTTGTATTGTTCGGCGAAGAAGCATGTTTATACAAAAAATGCGCCGCATCAACGGTTATGAATCGGTAATGCGGCGCCGGAGCAATATGAACGTTGCAAAGTTAAGCTCGGACTAGAAAGTGAACTTTCCGCCGATCTGTATGTCCCTGGGCGGCTGCCGCTGTGTATTCGCAAGGCCAAACGCCGCATTTGTCGGATCGAGGTTCATTCCCGAGAAGTACGGAGAATTGAGCAGATTGATCGCCTCAAAGCGCACCTGGAATTTCATGCCTTCGCGGATCCGGAAGTTCTTGGATACGCCGACATCAAATTTCAGGAAACGCTGGTTACGAAATTGTCCCATTGTAAGGGGCATATATCGCAAGGTATTTGCACTGCCTGAAGAATAGTTGTTTCCAAAAGCCGGAACGTTGGCCGCAATCGGAACGCCGCCAATAAAGAATCCCGAGATATCAAACGCCGGAATATCGATACCGTACCGACGACCGTTCGGATCTTTTTTGCCAAGTAGATTCACGAGTGTGCTCGGGTCGCCACTGAAATAGACGTTACCAAACTGAAGCGGTTCGCCGCTCTGCCATTCGTAAACCGCCTGCATCTGCCAACCGCCCAGTATCGCGTCAGCAACAGGATGCCAGTTGCTGCCGAACTTTCGGTTCTTACCAAACGGCAGTTCATAGATCGACGACATGGTAAATCTGTGCGGTCGCTCTGTGGGCGACACGATGTCGATCATGTCGGTGTCCTGCGGATTCAGATACTGTGCCCGCTGATGCTCACGCGAGAAGGTGTAGGACCCGTTGAATGACAAACCAACTGTAAAGCGCTTGACGAGTTGCAGCGAAAACGACTGATAGTCGCTCGTACCGTTATACTCTGTCACCGCAATATTCCCGTACTGTGGGAATGGCGTAAGCAGACGGCGTCGTGCAATTGTCGCAGCATTCCAGGCGGCGCTGTCGGTCACTAGGTTACGGAACGGATTGGCGACGGTTGCCGTCATGAACGTATTGACCGCCGCTACTCCTGCAGTTATCATGGCGGCCGGCGTCAGAGCTGAAAAGTTGTTAAGGTATTCCGTCGGGATCGCGTTCAACTCGCGGCTGACTGCGAGGTTGCTTCCCTTCGAATAGATGTATGTCGCTTCGATGCCGATCTTTCCGGGCAATTCGCGTTGGATGCCGATCATAAATCGGGTGTAATTTGCATTCTTACGGTCATACGAGAGAACTGCCGATGTCGGGCCCGTTCCACCGGCTGATGTGACATCGCGGCCGACAAACGTCATAGCTCCGCCTACGTTGCCTGGCGAAGGTGCGATGCCGTTAGGAAAAGGATTTGCAAGCGTCGCAACGAACGTCAAACCATTATTTGTACTTGGCACAAACAGTGTCGGCGTCGAAAATCCCGGCTGAAAGATCGCCTGGATCTGGAATGGTTGAGTGAAAATACCGAAACCGGCACGAACCACGGTCTTGTCGTCAATTCCCCACGAAACACCGACTCTCGGCTGGAAATTGTTCGTGTCGGTCGATTGATTCGAATCTTTCGATCCGTTAGCGAATATCAATCCGCCTTTGAGGGCCGCCATACTGCCGACCGGCACCGAGACCGGTACGTTTGCATTGTAATTTGCCAAAACCTGAGCCGCGATCGGGCTCGCGATCGTCCGGTTAAAATCCTTTACTATACGGCCTTCGCTCTCGCGAACACCTGACTCCAGTTCGTATCGCAGTCCGAGATTGACCGTTACATTCGGCCTGACGCGATAGTCGTCCTGGATAAAACCGCCAAGATAACCTTCACTTGTGTCATATACCTGCGGATTATCTATCAGGCTTGTTCCAGAGGCGACCGGAACACCCAAAAGGAATGCCGCGAGGTCGCGTCCCGCACGGTCACGCTGCGTCGCACCTGAGTTCGATGCCTGCATCGTGTAAGTGCCGTCGATAAGGAAGCGGCCTGCCGCAAAACCATCGGTCGCAAACTGTTCACGCAGCTTTCTGAAGTCAAACCCATACTTCAGAGTGTGGTTTCCAATTATCTGCGTAACCGTCGGCTGGATCGAAAATAGGTCGAACGGACGATTCTGGCCGTTGTTGTAATCCGCGCGGAGCGAACCGAGCGTCATGTAGTTTCTAAAATCGAACCGCGGAAAGATGTTGTCGCGACGAGCCGCCGGAATGCCATTAAATCCGAGTTCGGCAGCAGTCGGCTGTCCGTCCTGATAACGCAGCAATCTGAACTGATTCCAACTACCGCGAATGTCGAGCACCATATTCGACGAGATGGTCGATGTAAAGTCGATATTCGCACCGTTGTTTCGCCGGTTCTCAAAACCGCGTGTGATCGAATCAGGAGTGCCTTCGAGGTTGTAGCGGTCCTCCGTATTTCGGCTGTGATAGTACTTACCAAAAATACGGTTGTTGGAATTGAAGTTATGGTCGATCTTGACCATATACGAACGGTACGGCCTGATGAGATTTTGATCAGTGACGTAGTTATTTACCAAACCGGCTTGGTTTGGGGCCGGAAATAATCTGAGGAACGCAAGTGCCGGGGCGTACATTGCTGCCGCTGGCAAAATGTTACATGTCGAACCAGCCGGGACAGCACCAGTGGTCGGGCATCCAAACGATGTGCGAACAACGTTTGTGCCGCTCACTGCGCCGCTGAATGGATTGTAGATGATCGTGTTGGCTGCATCGGCGATGTTTGCCGGATTTACGATCAGCTCTGTGAAATCACCATTCCGCATTCTTGCGGTCGGCACCGAATAGGTGGTCGGCTGAGCAACGTTATCTTTCTGACGCTCATATGAGAAAAGGAAAAATGTTTTGTCTTTGATCACCGGGCCGCTGATCACTCCGCCATAACGTGCGTACTTTCGATCAGGCCTTTCACGCCCGAGACGATTGTTAAAGAAGTTGTTCGCAGTTCGCGATTTGTCACGGTCGTAATAGTATCCCGCTCCATGAAACTTGTTGGTGCCGCTTTTAATGGCGACGTTAACGGTCGAGCCGGCGGTAAATCCGTTGCCAGCGTCGAAGCTGTTTGTCTGCACCTTAAATTCCTGTACGGAATCTGAAGGCGGCGTAAATGCGACCTGGCCACTGTATGCGAGATTTGGCGAACCGTCCAAATTGATCTGATTTCCGGCGGCACCATTTGTTCTAAATCCGGCGAGGTTGCCATTCGCTGTCGGACCCTGAAAATTCGGATCGCCCGTATATACGACGCCCGGTGCCTGCGTGGCAAGCGTGTAAGGTGCGCCTTCGGCGAGGGGCAACTCTTCGATCTGACGCTGGCTAACCGATGTTCCGACGTTTACACTGCCTTGTTCGAGAAGCTCACCGCCGGCCGACACACTGACCTCAGCCGCCGCACCGATCTCAAGCTTGAAATCTATCGAAAGCCGGTCATCGACGCTCACCGTTAGATTTTCCCGCACCGACTTCTTAAAGCCGCTGCTCGAAACCGTGACGTCATATACGCCCGGCGGAAGGAACGGGACAGAAAATGCACCTTCATCATTCGACGTCACCGTCTGGGCGACATTTGTAGCCTTATTCTTAACAACTACGGTCGCCCCGGCGACGACGGCTCCGTTCGGATCGGACACTGTTCCGTTGATGGTTCCGCGAAACTCTTGTCCAAATGCCATCATTGCGCCGGCCATCAAAATGACAGCCATCAAGATCAATCTTCCATGCAGAGTTTTCTGAATATTCATATTTCCGTCCTGTCTGATTTTTATTACTTTTCTGATTCTTGCAGAATTTCCCAAAATCATAATTGGTTTGACCAATTAATGCAAGTAAAAAATGGGGGATTTTTGCTCGAAAACAAAAATAATCGCTTTTGTCTAGTAAATATAGGACAAAAAAGCGATCTCTTTGTAAAAAGAAAATTTGTGTCTTGATCGAAGTACCTTGACCACTTTGCAGCAGCAGGCCTCGTGGGTTTGACCAATTAAACAGAATTTGCCCTGAATGGGAAACGGCCCTAATCGCCACGAAACGTGGAAATTACCTAGCCCTGCCGGTTCCTTAGAATCGTAACAAACGAGCCGGAACGAAGCTCTTCAAGCGTAACGCTTGTACGTTCGATGGCTTCTTCTTCGGTCACGGCTCCGCAGTTGATCGCGCGAAGAAAATAGTTGAGCAGGCCCTGTCCGGTAGCCGCATCGTCAAAAATATCACCGACCAATGTGGCCTGTGCGGCCTTTTCAACAAAATTCTTGAGCCTCTCGGAGGCTGCATCGAGGCCTTCGAGGAAGAAGGTAAATACAGCCGCGTAGCGTGTCGGAAGTTGGCCGGGATGAAGGTCCCAGCCTTGATAAAAGGCGTTTGCGAGCGAGTGTCGGCATTGTTCGTAGTGGAGTTTCCACGCTCCGTGAACAACAGAAATATTCTCAGCGATCTGTTCGGGCGTGACGCTTTCCCCGCGATGCGGCGCAACGGGCATAATATTGGTCGCACCATCCGACAGCCAAACGCCCGTGCCGCCAAACGAAACCTGCATCATCGAACGCGCAAAATCACACGCCGGATGCAGCATATCCTGATAAGCCGCCGTGATCGAACAGCTCGCAGTGTAATCGTAAACACCAAAATGCGCTCCCGTGCAGCGTCCGCGTGCAGCATCGAGCATTCGCGGCATCCCGATCTCGCCTTTCGCATCGATGATCGATTGCGTGGTCTCGATCATCATTTCCATCTTGAGCGAACCTGATGCAAGTCCAAGTTTGGGTTCGATCTCGTCAAAGATATCGATCAGAGCGGTGACCTGCTGCGGCGTTACGATCTTTGGCAGCGTCACGACAAAATTGTCCGGCACTTTTCCTCCGCTCGCTCCAACCAGCGTCGTCAGAAACAGATCGAGGGTCCTGATGCTCCGCGACATCAGCTCGTCGGAGAATGTTTTGATCCGAATGCCGATAAACGGCGACAGCGTTCCTGCGGCCATTCCCTTTGCGGTTTCATTCGCCGCCGCAACGACATGTCCATCTTCCTCAGCATCGGGTCGCGTCCCGTAGCCGTCCTCAAAATCGATCCGAAAATCCTCAACCGCCTCACGCGCGATCTTTTCGCCAACGCGGGCATATATCGTGTCCGCCAAAGCTGGCGGTAGATCGAGAGCCGCCGCAAACGTCGCCGCATCAGGCGCAAACGCCTCAAACGACCTGACCGCCAATTGCCCCAGCCTTACGGCGGTATCCGACTTAAACAAATGCGCCCCGCCATAAACGGTATGCACCGGCTGCCGACTACCCGATTCGCCCGGATAGCGTTTCACAAAATCCGCCATCGTCGCGCGTAGTGGTCTGGTTATATTTTCGAGTGATTCAGAAGAAAGGGTCATTTCCATATAAAGGTGTCAACGCGTGAGCCGCGCTTCGATCAATCCGTGAGGTTCGTCGGTCGGGACGAAGATGCGGTTTTCATTCTGTTGGCCAAATTTTGTCATATCGATCGGCAGGCAATGGATATTTGGCAGCGAGAACGAGATCTCCACAACCTCGGCGAATTGCTCAAGCACAGCCTCGCCCATGGCATAGAGGGTGTGCTGCACCGAAAGGCTGTCATGTTCGGCAAAAACCTCGATGATCGTTTGCCTGATATGGTGAAAAACTTCGTTAGTCGCCGCTTCCGGCGTTTTATATTTCCAAATGGCCTTGATGGCCGTCGAAAAAATGCGGTCGGTCGCCTCTGGCAATGTCGTGTATTTATCTCTAGGAAAACCGGCAAAACCCGAGCGTGTTGTCTTTAATACGATCAGATCTTCGACACCCGATTCGACTGTTGTCGTTTCTCGGGTCGCATCGATCAAAGCAAGGCGTTTCTCGCCGCTGCCGCGCACGAACGAATGGTCGTGCTCGCGGTCGCTAACCTTCATCCGTTTCCAGCCGTGTTCGGCCAACTTCAATCGAGCACGGCTCACTTGCGGACAATTGGACAAAAAGTGCTTCGCCAACCGAACGCCAAAGGCCTCGACCTCTTCGATCTCACGGGTCTCGCCGGCCAGGGCATAGACGGTGTTCTTCATCGTATCGGTCGGCAGACAAAGGCTGTTGTCGCCGTCCTTATGTATTGCGTCAAAATCGCCTTCGAGGGCAATGTCGATGGAAAGGTTTTGGATCTCATGGCAATCGCTGTCGCGGGCGACCTTGATCAGCCGAACCCGCGATTTGCCGTAATTGTTCTGAGCGATTTTGATTGACATAGAAATTCAAAACCCAAAACGAATTAACCACCGATGGACACAGATAAGCACAGATTCAAAGCCTTCAAAAAATCAATAAAATCTGCGTCCATATGCGTTTATCTGTGGTTAAATTCTTCTTCTAACTCCCGCGATAGGTCGAATACCCAAACGGGCTGAGAAGCAGCGGTACGTGATAATGCTGAAGCGTGTCACGGACCGTAAACGCAACCGTCACCTGCGGATAGAAACACTCGATACCCCGTACCGCAAAATACGCTCCGGTCTCAAAGACGAGCCGGTAATGGCCTGCTGTCAGCACGACATTTGGCGGCATTAGATTTGAATGGCGGCCGTCGGCGTTCGTCAATCCCTCGCCGATCTTCTGCCAACCTTGAGCAGGGTCTTTTGCCTCAAGCACGATCATCACATCAGCCGCCGGCTTTCCTGTCGAAATATCGAGTATGTGGGTAGTTATTGCACTCATCTTTCTAATAGCTTTTCCAAACGGAGCTTCGTTATCTTTCGCTGTTCCTCAGCCGCGATCCGCAGTTCGGTCTCTAACGAATTGCCAAGCCGCGACTGGCAGATCGCCAACATCTCGTCGGCGTTTTTTCCGGTAGCACAGACGATAAATATAAACCCGAACTTCTCCTCGTACAAGCCGTTAGCCATGGCCAGCCGATCGCGAACATCAGTCTCCGCTGTTTCCATCCCGGACTGTTCGCCCGCTGACCAAGAAGCTGCACGAAATTGTTGGATCGGAGCCGGCTTTCTCGAACCGATCTTCGGATGTGCCGCAAATGCTCCGAGCCAATCGTCGACGGCAAGAGACAACCAAATCTCGTCGGCCCGCCTGAACAAACTATCGAGCATCGAAAACGGCCGCGACTCAGCCATCAGCCGAGCCCATTCCATCGACCCGCAGCAATCGCGAAACACATACTCGGCCTCGTCCGCAGGCAACTCATTCAGCCAAGCCAGCTTTTTGTAAATTTGAATGCCTTGCAAATCAACAGTAGTTTACTTCAAAAAGAAGTTTTTACCGCGAAATACGCGAAAGTTCGCGAAAAAAGGAATTTTCTTCCGGCCTTTTTTAGCGTCATTTTGCGTGTTTCGCGGTTAAATGTCCTATATTCGTCCAAATAGGCGCAACCGACTAACACCGCCATCGGGAAAAATATTAAACCGAACATGCGTTATCGCCACAAGATCAGCGACCGAATCAAACGAATGCCGCGTATGTGCCTGTAACTTTGACATCGGCAACAGTTCCCGCCATTCGATCGAATCGAGACTTCCGTCCGACGAAACGCCGCCTTCGAGCGAGCAGCTCTCGGGGTAATTGCCCTTAAAGTGTGAGGTATCGACCTCGACCCGCGTGATCGTGCCTTTCGTTCCGAGATTGACGATACACCAATCGTGACCGGGGCCGCGACGACGCTGCGATTCCCAACCGTCGCTCATATCCTGCGCAAGTCCCGGCATTATCAAATTTTGCCGGTGCCCGAAAAACATATCGCTCGCCAGCGGAACGTCTCCGCCGTTCTCCGCCGCTGCGAGATCGATCTCGCTATTTCGCTTTCTCAAAGCGTCCCAATCGGGCATCACATTCCCGTGAACTCTCAAACGGGCAACACCACCGTCAGGATAGATCTTAAACCGCAAATGCGTAACGCGTCCCGTATTCGCAATCGCAAACTCATTCTTCGAGTCGCCTTTAAGCTCCGAAACAGAAAGAATTTCCGTCCACGTTGTTCCGCCACCGAGCAACTCCGATATCTCCGGCTGTCCGTCAACCGTCGCGACCTCGATCGAACAATGCGACGGGTAATTCCCGCGAAAGAATGCCGTATCCACGACCACGCCCTTGATCTCGCCCGCCATCCCGAGCCGTATCACACACCAATCGAACGTCTCATCAAGACGCGGCGAACGCCGCCGCCGCGTCTCCCAACCATCCATCCATTTGCCGAGATCGGTATATTTCCCCTCGATCCAGATCGCCGCAGCCGACTTTAACAAATTCTCCTTAGGCGCAAAAAAATCATCGTTGGCAAATAGAATGGCACCGCCAAGCTTTTCCGACGCAAGATCGATAAGGTCTGTGAATCCCATATATTTATACAAGTAGTTTACCAGACTTAGCCTCTGGAAAACCGCCGTACGTGTACACCTGTTCGCCGCGGACAAAGGTCTTTTCGACGACACCGTACAGTTCCATATCCGAATACGGCGTGAGTTTATGACGATGCTGGATGATCTCAGGGACAACCGTGAATCGTGCTTCCGGATCCCAGATCACAACATCCGCGTCGAAACCAGCAGCGAGTTTTCCTTTTCGGTCGTTGAGACCAGCGAGTTTCGCGGGTCGCAATGACATCAGCCGTGTCAGATCATTTAACCCAAATCCGCGTGCTCGCATATTCGTCCACATCACCGGTAATCCAAATTGCAATGCCGCGATGCCGCCCCAAGCATCCATGAAATCGCCTGATTCCTGCAGTTTTAATGCCGGTGTGCAGGGGCTGTGATCGGAGACGACCAAGTCGATCGTCCGGTCGCGAAGAGCTTCCCACAGCAGTTCGCGATTCTCGCGTTCGCGCACGGGCGGGCAACATTTGAAATGCGTCGCCCCGTCGGCGATCTCTTCGGCGGCAAATGTCAGGTAATGCGGACACGTCTCGGCGGTGATAGGCAAACCTTCTTCTTTCGCGGCTCGCATCATCGGCAACGCATCAGAAGACGATAAGTGAACAATGTGAACGCGGCAACCGGTCTCGCGGGCCATGCGGATCATCATCGCAATTGCCTCATTCTCGGCCTCACGCGGACGCGAATGCAAAAACGTTTCATACGCACGGGGATCGCTGCCAAGCAATGAAGTTGCGGCCGCATCGATCGGCCCCGAAACCTCTGCGTGAACCAGCAGCACCGAATCAAGCCGTGAAAGCTCAGGCATCGCGATGCGAAGATCGGCTTCGGTAACATGCGGAAATTCCTCAACGCCCGAATGGATCAAAAAACACTTAAAACCTCGAACACCACGCTCAACGAGCGGCTCGAGTTCCGCCACATTTCCCGGCACAACGCCGCCCCAAAACGCGACGTCAACCGAACATTTCCCTTCCGCCGCCGCCAGCTTTTCCTCAAATCCCGCCAGCGTTGTGGTCGGCGGAATCGAGTTCAAAGGCATATCGACGATTGTCGTCACACCACCGGCAGCCGCAGCCCGCGTCGCCGTCAAATAACCTTCCCACTCCGTCCGGCCCGGCTCATTCACGTGAACATGAGCATCAACATTCCCCGGCATCACAACCGATTCACCGGCATCAATTAACGGCAAATCAACCGGACAGTCATCCCATTCACGCACAGCCACGATCTTGCCGCTGGCAATATGCACCGACGCCGGCCCGGTGACGAGTGGCGTAACAACTCGCTTGCTTCGAATGATCGTATCTATCATGCTCGGGTCTTCTTCGAAATAACTGAAAACTGATAACTGAGAACTGAAAACTGTTAGAAAAACAATAACTCAACGGCTTCCAATCGTCCCAGTTTGTCACCCAACGTAAACACAAACATAATAGACCTCGAATGAACTTTCCACGAGCCAGCGGAATACTTTTGCACCCGACGTCGCTTCCGGGCGGCTTCGGTATCGGCGATCTCGGCGGAGAAGCTTACAAATTCGTCGACTTTCTGGTCGAGTCGGGACAGACGTATTGGCAAATACTGCCGCTCGCACCGGTCGGACAGGGCAACTCGCCATATTCGGCGTATTCGGCGTTTGCCGGCAATACGCTCCTGATCTCACCCGACTCGCTCGTCAACGATCGCCTCGTGGATCAAATCGAATTAGATAGCTCTCCACAATTCTCGTCCGAAAGAGTCGATTTCCAAAAGGTCGAACATTGGAAACAAACAATTCTCACAAGAGCATTCGAGCGGTTTAAATCAACTTCCGGGTCGGCTTTCCATGAAGAGTTTGGTTATTTCAGCCGTGAGAATTTCTGGTGGCTCGACGATTATGCCGCATTCCGTGCGATCAAAACTTCCCATGAGCAGCATGCATGGTTCCAATGGGCAGCGCCTCTGAAACTCCGCGACGAGGCGGCATTATCGACGGTGCGTTCTCAACTATCAAGAGAGATCGCCGCTGAAAAATTCTATCAATTCCTGTTCTTTCGCCAATGGCTCGCACTCAAAAAGTACGCAAACGAAAACGGTGTTCGCATCATCGGTGACGCTCCGATCTTTGTCGCCCTCGATTCGGCGGACGTGTGGTGCAACCAGAGCAAGTTCAAACTCAACGCCGACGGGTCGCCGAAATTTGTCGCCGGTGTCCCGCCCGACTATTTTTCAAAGACCGGCCAGCTTTGGGGAAATCCGATCTACGATTGGGACGCGATGCTCCGCGACAATTTCGGATGGTGGACAGCCCGCATCGCATTTGCGTTAAAGACCGTCGATGTGTTGCGGCTCGACCACTTCATCGGTTTTGCCCGCAACTGGGAAGTTCCCGGCGGCGACGAAAGTGCCGAGAACGGTAACTGGCGCGATGTGCCCGGACGCGAGTTTTTCACCATCATTCGCCAGCGGCTCGGCGAACTGCCGCTCATCGCCGAAGATCTGGGCTCTCTCACGCCTGAGGTGGAATATTTGCGTGACACATTCGGTTTTCCGGGCATGCACATCCTCCAATACGCCTTCGGCGGCGACGCGTATAACCGCGATCTACCGCACAATTACATAAAAAATTGCATCGCCTACACCGGCACCCATGACAACGACACAACCGCCGGCTGGTATAAGGCCGCCGAAAAAAATGCCCGCAAACATGGCCGCAAGTACCTCCAGTCAAACGGCCGCGAGATACACTGGGACATGATCCGTGCCGCGTTTGCGTCGGTCGCCGATACCGCGATCGTCCCGATGCAGGATATCCTCGGCCTCGGCAGCGGATCGCGTATGAACACGCCCGCGACCGGATCCGACAACTGGTCATGGCGGCTCGGCGAGATACCCGACGGAGTTGCGGAAAGGCTAAAAGACCTAACCGAAACATTCGGCCGTTGAGAAAACGAAGATGTACGCACGATAGAATGTTGTAAACAACGGATGAAATTTTGAACGCGGATTGAGCAGATCAAGCGGATTTTACGGATTTTGCCTATTCAATCCGTCTTTATCCGCCTGATCCGCCAAATCCGCGTTCAAAAATATTGCGACGTTTTTGTGTCTCTGACTTTTCGAACAGCCCTGGGTTCATATCGGCATGTTATTTGACTTGATACCCCATTTCGCGTAAAACTTTATCTGCTTTTCGACAAAAAT
>JANLTF010000189.1:0-2735 GCA_031362825.1 Acidobacteriota bacterium
GGGAGGCCAAGCTCGGAACGGCGTTTGCAAATGAGATCTTTGCCAAGATCTACGGTTTCAGCGGTGACAGCAATTCGGCAGTTAAATACACCATTCGGGCACTGGCAAATTTTGAAGAGATCTTTCGCGGCGACAATGCTAACTTCGAAGCCCTTAACAAGATCACGGAACAATGCAGAACGCTCGCAAAGCTGCACGACGATCTAGGCAATTCTGAACAAGCTGCTCTTATCAGAAAGAAATTGGAGATCTATCTCAATATTAGAAACAATGCGGCAAGTGCAAAGAACTCCGGCTGAATCTCCCAATTCTTTTTGCCCGTACGCAAGTTGGCTTAGAGAACTACGAAGTTGTAAACTCAATCGTTTCGTATGGAAAATCGAATATTAGGTATCGCAGTTGTGGGTTTGGGCGGCGCAGTCGGGACGACGATGGCCGCTGGTGTCGAATTGCTCAAAAAGGGCGTGATCGGACACGAAGGCCTGCCTCTCGCCGAGCTTTGTGTTGACGGGATGGCGGAATACACGGATATCGTCTTCGCGGGCTGGGATCTGTTTGGCGAACACCTCGCAAAAGCCGCCGAGGAACACGACGTTCTCACATACAAACAATTCGTCTCCGTCGAAGAAGCCCTGCGTTCAGTCCAACCTTGGCCAGCGATCGGAAATGATAAATTCCTCTCCAACATTGATGGCGAAAACCGCCTGATCGACACTTCTCATCGAGGAACCATCGCAAGGTTGCGAAACGACCTCACTGCGTTTCGTGAAAAGGTCGATTCCGTCGTCGTTATTAACCTCGCCTCGACGGAAAAGCTCGCGGCCGAGGGCAACGAGATATTTAGCACGCTTGCAGGCTTCGAGACGGCCCTCGACGCGAATTCCCAGGATATTTCACCAGCGATGCTCTATGCGTACGCGGCGATCGCGGAAAAGGTGCCGTACGGCAATTTTACGCCGTCGGTTTCGCTAGATATTCCCGCGTTGATAGAATTTGCCGAAAAAATGGCCGTTCCCATTGCGGGCAAGGACGGTAAGACGGGGCAGACATTTATCAAATCCGTTCTGGCACCGGCCTTTCGATCGCGGGCTTTAAAAGTAATGGGCTGGTTTTCGACGAATATCCTCGGAAATCGCGACGGTTTGGCGCTTTCCAACGAAGATTCTCTCGCTTCAAAAATAAAAACAAAAAGCAGCCTTCTCGACGATATTCTTGGTTACGAGGTCGAAGACCATCTCGTCGACATCCGATATTACCGGCCTCGCGGCGATAACAAAGAGGCATGGGACAACATCGATATTACAGGCTTTTTGGGTCAGAAAATGCAGATCAAGGTGAATTTTCTCTGCAAAGACTCGATCCTAGCGGCCCCGCTCGCGATCGAGATCGCCCGCTGCCTTGATCTTGCGGCACAACGTGGCGAATCCGGCGTTCAGGAACAGCTTTCCGTCTTTTTCAAACTGCCGATGACTCGCGGAGGTCGTATCGAACAGGCCTTTCACAAGCAGCAAGAGATCTTACTTTCGTGGCTGTCGAGCTAACTCCGCTTCTGCGGCAATGAAACCAAAGCTCGCCCACTGATTGCCTGCCGTGATCTTTCGAAAGATATTCTCAGCCTTACCTTTCTCACCGTTGTAAAGATACCAATTGCCCAGGCCGTAACCGAGCGAAGCGTTGCCGAGCGTCTCGGCCCTCTCACCTAAACTAGAAGCAAGCATCTCCGGTTTGACTTCGCCGCGATACAACCGCAGCAGCCTGAGGTAATCTTCATTTTCGATCACCTCAAAATCGCCGCCTATCGCTTCGAGCAGTCGCTCCGCGTCCTTATTTCGTTCGCTCCGCTTTAGTGCCATGTAATACCAATGCGAAGTCGCCGCGAGCATGTCGTTATTCTTCGAAACCGTCATGCACTCCTTATACGCCGCGATGGCCCGTTTGAAGTCGCCCTTCACGTAATACGCCAGGCCGAGGTGATACCAGATGTTGGATTGGAGCGTGCTGGTCGGCGTGTTCTTTGCATTTGGGATGCCGTCGGGCTCGACTATGTCGGGTTTGCCTTTGATGAGCTTGGCGGCTTTTTCAAAGTCGCTGATCGCTTCGTCAAAGCATCGAAGCGTGATATACCGATGCCCTCGATGACGATATAGCCTTGCGTCTTCAGGCCAACGCTTGATCGCTCTCGTAAAAATGCTGATGGCGTCCTTATACTTGCCGGTGTAGGCCGTTCGGCGGCCGTACCAGATGATCGAGTCTATATCGCCGTCGTTCGGGCCTGTTAGAGCTATCAGTCGGGAGCTTTCTAGCTGTCTTTCGTAATTCTGCCGCGTTTCCTGCGACATTGTCGGTTCGACCTCTTTCGCGCTGTCGACACAGGGTTGGGCATAGGCGGATCCAACAAAAACCACTATAAGCGTCAAAATAAGAATGTGTGACCTCATATCGCGATTCTACATCAAACGGCTTTGTTTGACAGCCGCCAACGTTTTGCTGAAGATGAATCTATGCTGAATTCATTTGAATACACTCTTCCTGCCTCGATCCGAAATGATGTTGACGCCCATATCAAATCGTGGTTCGACGCCGGCAAAATTAAGAGACTGTGGTCGCGCGATGCGTCAGTGTGGACGGGCAGCGACGAAGCGAACTGGCTCGGCTGGCTCGACATTGTAGATGAGGAACTCGGCGATCTGCAGAAATACCGCGATCTGCAAGCAGATATCGCGGCGGCGCAGTTC
>JANLTF010000197.1:0-2077 GCA_031362825.1 Acidobacteriota bacterium
GATGTCGGTGTCGGAGCTGACGAACGGGATTCGGTTGGAACTCGAGCGGCGGTTTGCGGCGGTTTGGGTCGAGGGCGAGTTGATCGGTTTTACGGCCGCGGCTTCGGGGCATTGGTACATGACGCTGTCGGACGGCGATGCGAAGCTCAAGACCGTTTGCTGGAAATCGACTGCCGCGAGAATAAACTTTCGACCGCAGACCGGAATGAGCGTTCGTGTGCGGGGAAAAGTCACGCACTACGGGCCGACCGGCGAGACGCAGTTGACGGTGACTTCGATGCAGCCGTCAGGCGAAGGGGCGTTGGCGATCGCGTTTGAACAGATCAGGTCGAAGCTCGAACGCGAAGGATTATTTGATCTGAGCTTGAAGCGCCCGATCCCGTTCTTTCCGCGAAAGATCGGTATCATCACCAGCCCGAACGGAGCAGCCTATCACGATATTATACACGTGCTTTCGAGACGTGCGGCATCGATCAGCAGTCTATTGATCCCGACCCGAGTCCAGGGCGAAGGCTCTGCCGACGAGATCCGCAACGCGGTCGAGACCGCGAATGCGTTTAATCTCTCGCTGCCTTTGGACGACCGCATCGATGTTCTAATTGTCGGACGCGGCGGCGGTGCTGCGGAAGATCTGTGGGCGTTTAATGATGAGGATCTCGCTCGTGCATTGCGTGCGAGCGAAATACCCGTGATCTCCGCCGTCGGACACGAACCCGATATCACGATCTCCGATCTCGTCGCTGACCTTCGTGCCGCGACGCCTTCGGCAGCGGCGGAACTTGTCGCCGGGCGTGAAGAAGATATACTCACAGGTCTTCGTATCCGCGAAGAACAGTTGACCAGAATGCTCGACTACATGATGCGTGAGGCCCGTGGCGAGATGCGGGAGTTGGAGCAACGTTTGCGAGTTGGTTTTGCAGAGAAATATGGTGCGGCGGCGTCGTTGTTTTCGAATATTGCTTCGCGGCTGTCGCCTTCTACGTTGACGGCAAAGGTGGCGGCGGGCGAATCTCGTGTCTCCAGTTTGGTGCAGCGTCAAGTGACGGCGGAGCGGCAGTTCGTGACCGCGAAAAATGAATACGTCGAACGTCAGATGGCCAAGCTCCACGCACTTTCTCCGCTCAATGTGCTCAATCGCGGATTCTCGGTAACGCAACTCGCCGACGGACGCATTGTCCGCGACGCCGCTGATGTTATTCCTGGAGATGTATTGAAAATCCGCCTCGCAAATGGGAAACTGAACGCTGAAGTTTTGTCGGCGGAGTAAGAAGATTCGATGTCAAGTTTTAGAGTAAACCTCGAAGACGATCCGCCGAAAGTTGAGCGGAAGCCGGAGCCGATGTTCGCCGCGAGCCGCGAGCCGAAACGGCGTTCGAAATGGCCGTTCATTATTGCAGGCGGGATCGTGCTGGCTTTCGTATTAGTGGCGTTTGTCGGTGCATTTATCTATTGGCAGAGCCTCAAGGGCACGCCGCAGTATTCGCTGGCTTCGCTCGTTGACGCCGCTAAACGTGATGACAAAGCCGCGATGGATCAGCACATCAATATCGACGCGGTTGTCGACGATTTTGTGCCGCAGATCACCGCAAAGGCTGTCGAAATGTATGGCAAAGGCGTTCCGGCATCGATCGTGGAAAAGCTAACACGCGTAGCCATTCCGATCTTGCCGGCGATCAAAGAACGAGCAAAGGCAGAACTCCCGCGTGTGGTGCGCGACAGGACGGAGCGGTTCGGAAATGTGCCGTTCTTTGTAATGGTGATCGGGGCGAGCCAGTATTTGGACATCAAGGTGACAGGCGATACGGCTTTGGTCACGAGCAAACTAGCTGACCGGCCGTTCGACGTTAAGATGAAAAGGAACGGCGACCGCTGGCAGATCGTCGGCCTAAAGGACGATAAACTCGCGACCGATATCGCCAGAAAAGTTGGACAGGAAATGATCGCCATCGCGTCCGGCGGCGTTACGAAAGCTGGTAAGAATCTTGGCGTCGGAAATATTGCCGACTTGCTCAAGCAGGCTGAGGAACTGGTGAAGTAATTCGAGGCTTTAAGAAAGAACCACCCCGTCAGCCAAAGC
>JANLTF010000072.1:0-1502 GCA_031362825.1 Acidobacteriota bacterium
GCCGCGATCCCGCCGAGCACATGCACCGCGTGGACAGCGGTCAGAATATAGAAGAATCCGGCATACGGATTTCCCTGCATATACAGGCCGCGACTAGTGAGTTCTAGCCACGCGACGAGTTGCGAAGCGATAAAAATACCGCCAAGGGCCGTTGTCACGATCAGCCATTTCTTTGCCTTCGGCTGTTCATTAGAGGCCGTCGCGCGCTCGGAAACCACATAGGCAATGCTGCTGAGGAAGATGATAACGGTGCTGATCCAGACCGGGATCGGAAGTGAAAATGGCTGCCACTCCGCTGCTTTGTTCGTAGCGAGCACTACATAAGCTGCAAACAGCCCGCCGAACGTCATCAGCACGACAAGCAGCAGAAACGCAGTTAATATGCGAGATTTCTCAGGCCGGAACGCGTCAGGCTGGCCGTCATTAGAATCGTCCGGGCCGTCCGATCCACCGCCTTTTCGTCGATCATTGTTGCCCGGGCCGGAGCCGCCCGAAAGGCCGGTGCGGCGTTTCCTGGGTTCTTTTAATTCATCAATGATCTCGGCGGTTCCGATGTCCATACGGTTACAGTTTGTCGGCGACCATCAGGATGAACAGGAGAGGCAGATAAATGACAGACACAAGCAGCAATTTGCGGGCACGCTCATTCGACTTATCCATTGCGGAGCGAACGCTCGCATACAAAAACCAGATGCCGAGCAATATCGCACCGACAAAAAAGATCTTACCCGAAAGCCCGAAAATAAACGGTGCAACGCTCACCGGCAACAGCATTATCGTAAACAAAACGATCTGCCGAAACGTCAGCGTCCCCGACGGCTCGACCACAGGCAGCATCAATATCCCTGCCTTTTTATATTGATCCCGATACATCCATGCGATCGCAAAAAAATGCGGAAACTGCCATAAAAACTGCATCGCAAACAAAGCCCACGCCCCAAGCGTGATTTCGTTCGCCGCCGCAGTCCAACCCATCAGAGGCGGCAAGGCGCCGGGAATCGCACCGATCGCAGTCGATGCCGACGTTCGAGTCTTCAAGGGAGTATAAACAAGCACATAACCGACGATCACAACCAAGCCAAGTATCGCCGTGAGGCCGTTAACGAGAAAAAAGAGATACGCTTCGGCCACAACACATTGAACCAGTCCAAAGACCAACGCCTCGGTCGGCGTCACCCTTTTCGACGGCAGCGGCCGCTTCTCCGTACGTTCCATCAGGGGATCGAGTTCGCGTTCGAACCATTGATTTAACGTCGCCACGCCAAACGCGAGCAGCGTAATGCCGATCATCGAATTGACGAACAAAACCGTATTAAACCCTTCTTTAGTAGCTAGATAGAATCCCGCGGCCGATGTCAGCACGAGCAAAAACGCTATGCGCGGCTTCGTCAGTTCGACATACGCCGTCAGCTTCTCACGAAAACTCACTGCCCGAACGCCATCGATATCTACCGTTGCTATGCCCATTAGATCTTTACACGAACCAAAACTTTAACGTAAAG
>JANLTF010000074.1:0-3965 GCA_031362825.1 Acidobacteriota bacterium
TACCGTACAAACAATTTTCAGGGATTTGAGTATATTTATTAGCAATTTTAGGTTTCGTAGCCCTTGACCTAGTTTGGCACCGGTAAGCAGTAACGGAGGAATTATTATGCTTGATCAATTAGTTGAATCTAAGAGCAATTCAAGGGAAAACGCACGCAAGAGCCAGTTCTTTCTTGGTATCGCTATTTTGGCTGTGATCACTCTGCTCAGCAGCTGGACCTTTAGCCTCTTTGGTAAAGATTTCGGTATGGGCGGAGGCGATCTTGAGCTGACATCGCTGGTGGCACCGCCACCGCCGGACGAAGAGCCGCCACCCAAGCCGGAAAAGGAGCCTGAAAAGAAAGTGCAGCCGGACGTTGACGTCCGCAAAGAGTTGATCGCTAACATCAACCAAACGCCGCCCAAAGTTCCGGATAAGGTTGAGACGGCCAATACAAAGTTTGTCGCGATGCGTGAGAACGTTAAGACCGTTCAGGGCGATACAAATCTTACAAATCCTGACGCAGTAGCCCGACGAGGCGACACTGCTGTTGCCGGCCAGCCGACACTCGGTGGTGGTGGTGCAGACGGGGATGTCGATCCGGTGGAAAATAACGCAAAGCCACCTGAGGTCAAGCCGCCGACACCAAAACCTGCTCCGAAAACAGTCTCGGGCGGCGTGTTGAACGGTAAGGCGACGAGCCTGCCCAAACCCGCTTACCCTGCGGCAGCAAAGGCTGTTCGTGCGGCAGGTGCGGTTAGCGTTCAAGTACTTATCAGCGAGTCCGGTAGTGTTATTTCGGCAAGTGCTGTCAGCGGCCACCCGCTGCTCAGAGGAGCGGCCGAGGGTGCGGCTCGCGGAGCCCGTTTTAGCCCGACACTATTGTCAGGGCAGCCCGTTAAAGTTTCGGGCGTGATCACTTATAACTTTGTTCCATAATGGAACGTATAGTTAAGGAAGGAAACGGCTCAGCTGTTTCCTTTTGTTTACAAGTTTTCGCAATTATCAAAAAGTTTTCGATTTCTTTGGAGGAAAAATCATGACATTTCTTGGCAGCCTGGTCGCATCAGACATTTCGGGCTTGTTTCTAATGCTTACCGGCGAGGGAGTTTCGTTCGGTATTTACGATATCGCAAAGAGCCTGACGATTCCGGGCTGGGGCGTTATCATCACCCTGCTGTTTCAGTCGGTCTATATGATCGCGGTCGGCATAGAACGCTGGCTAACATACAGCAAGGCGAAGGCTCAGTCCCGTCAGTATGCTCCTAAGGTCGCTCAGGCGCTTAAGAACAGCAATATCGACGAAGCCATCAATATCGGCGACAAGCACAAAGATTCGCACCTCGCAATGGTCGTCTCGTCGGGCTTGAAGGAATTCGCTGCTCATCAGGGCAATAGCGATATTTCGGCTGACGAAATGGAAGCTTCTAAACGTGCTCTCGAGCGTGCGATCGCTGTTAAGACCGCTGAACTCAAGCGCGGCCTTTCGGGCCTTGCTACGGTTGGCTCGACAGCTCCGTTCGTCGGACTGTTCGGAACCGTCGTTGGTATCATCGGTGCTTTCCAGGCTCTTAAGACCAACGAATCAGCTGGTATCGGTGCGGTCGGTGGTGCTATCGCCGAAGCTCTCGTCGCTACCGCTTTTGGTATCCTCGTGGCTATTCCGGCCGTGTGGCTCTTCAACTATTTCACAAGCAAAGTTACAAGCTTTGGCGTGGAAATGGAGAACTCAGCTTCGGAATTGGTTGATTACTTTATTAAACAGCGTGCAAAGGCACTTCGCGGCTAATTTCTGCGAGGTGGCCTTTGGCGGGTCAGGAGATTTACTACCATGGGTGCACAAATAGGTGGAGATTCCGAATACAATTCGGATATTAACGTGACGCCGATGGTTGACGTGATGCTGGTGCTTTTGATCATTTTTATGATCGTTACACCACTGCTCCAGCAGGGAGTATCAGTTAACCTTCCGCGTGACATGATAAGTCCCGATACAGACGCTGATATTGCCAAGGATACGTCGGTGATCGTTGCGATTCCTGACAACAGCAATTTCTATATCGGGAAAGAGATATATCCTCTCGACCAGCTCGGAGGAGTGATCAAACGTCGTATGGAGGGCAAAACGCCCGAAAAACGCATTGTTTACATCAAGAGCGGGATCGACGTCGAATATGGACAGGTCGTCAAAGCGATCGACACCATTCGTAAACAGGATATCGATAAGATCGGACTAGTCGCCGATAAGAAGAAAGGCCCCGGTGCCAGCGGCGAAGCTCCGCCGCAGTAGTATATTTTGCGAACGATCGTAAGGATCTTTGCTTAGGGATAAAGCTATGGGAATGTCTTCAGGTGGCGGTGGCGGCGATGCCAAACCTACCATTAACGTAACGCCTTTGATCGATGTGCTGCTAGTGCTCATCATCATTTTTATGGTCATCACGCCGCTCAAACCGGCCCGGTTTGAGGCGAAGGTTCCGGCCGAGCCAAAGAACGAGCCGCAGGTAAATATTAAGCCTAATCCTCTTACACTTGTTGTTTCGATCAACAAGGAAGATAAGAAGATCTTGCTCAACAACGAGCCATTCGGCGATGTTTCGGACACTGAAAAGCTTTCCGAACGACTCCGTGCGATCTTCAAAGAGCGTGAAACAAACGGCGTGCTGCGCGAAGGAACGAATGAGGTCGAAAAGACCCTGTTCATCAAATCGCCAAAGGCCGTTCGTTACGGCGACGTGGTCAAGGTTATCGATGCGGTAAAATCCGTCGGTGCATCGCCGATCGGTTTGCAGATAGACGATTTAGCAGAATAATTTTGCCCTTCGGGCTGTTCCGTGCCCGGCAAATGCCGGTGTCGGCAGCCTCGATTGGGTGATGAATGGAGTCAAATAATGAGATTGTCTCGTTTTTGGATATTAGCACTAATATCTACTGCAGTTTTACTGGGAACTAACTGCGCCTATTACAACAAGGTCATGGCCCGTAAGAACCTGGTCGATGGTTCTAAGGCCTACAAGGACAGAAAGTTCCCGGAAGCCGAAAAGCTGTTCCGGTATGCCGCCTCGCTTGATCCTAATGGAGACACGGTAGAAGGCAGGACCGCCCAGTTGTCACTCGCAAGGACGCTTCACTCGATGTTCATCGGTGACCGCTCAAACAAGGGGCGAGCCGAAGAAGCACTTGCTGAATATAACAAGAGCCTTCCGCAATCGGTTAAGGACCTGAAGGACGCCTCCGGGACCTATGATAAGAACAAGGCTGATGCAGATGCTCAAAAGAAATACTTTACTGCGCTTGCCTCGGTCAATAGCACGACGAGTGCGATCGCGAGCCTCTATGAGAACCTAACTCAGCCGGACAAGGCCCGCGAATGGCAGATGCAGGTTGCCAATAACGCCGAAATGCCGGCAACGGCCCGTGCCCGTTCGCTTAGTTCGCTCGCCTCCAAAGCAAATTCCTGCGCGAACGAGATATCTGATACAGAAGCGACCAAAAAGACCGTCCAAAAGGATGGAAAAGACGTGTTCCAGTTTTCGAAACCGGCAAATGCTGAGGATTTTGCAAAACTCAAGCAGTGCGTCGAGGAAGGCACAAAGCTGATCGATCAGGCTGTCGCCCTCGAACCGGATGATGTCAAGAGTTCGGCCACTTTCGATATTGCGGGTTCATCCGACACTCAGTTGGCTCTCAGCAGTGAGGTCTTCAAAGTGTTCGAATCGACACGCTCTTACAAGGCAAGCCTCACCATTCAGGCGATGCGAATCGCTGAAATGGACGGCAATAATACCGAGCGTGACAGGCTGAAGGCAGAGAGCGATTCTCTTAAGGCGAAGTTCACTCAACTCAGTGATGTCGTCAAGAAGATCCAGGCTGAGATCGACAAACGTGTCGCTGCAAAAGAAGAGGCCGAGAAGACAGAGGCTCAAAAAGCAGCAGACGCGAGTAAGAACACCAACAAATAGAGTAGGCAGATTTTTCTTTCCAA
>JANLTF010000103.1:0-6146 GCA_031362825.1 Acidobacteriota bacterium
CCGATGCTGGCTTTGGTTGTTCCGCTTGTTGGTCTATTTCTGGCATATACTTTCTCCTTGTGTTCTTCGATCAAAATTTGTTAGTAAATTATACCACGCACCTTTAGGACAACATTACTGCTATCTATCATTCAGGGCTATAACATGGCAAAGGGAGCCTAAAGAGTAACCAGGCTCTATCTCAGGTGGTACTGACTTGGGCGCGAATCGTCGTATAATCTCGTACATGAATGTTGTAAACGGAATTCGCGCATTGTTTGGATTCGCGGGGTTGGTGTTTGTCTTGTCAGCAAGCGTTTTGGGGCAGAGCGACGAGGGGAATGTGCCGAAGGAGTGGCGGACGGTGGCGGAGGAGACGGGGTATGTGAGGACTTCGACGTATGCGCAGGCGGTGGCGTTTGCTAGGAGGCTTGATGCGGCTTCGGCGAATGTTGTTTATAAGAGCTACGGCAAGAGCGGCGAGGGGCGGGATATGCCGCTGCTGATCGCGGCGTCGGGCGGGGCTTTTACGCCGGAGCTGGCGCGGAAACAGGGCAAGGCCGTCGTGCTCGTGCAGGCCGGTATTCACGCCGGCGAGATCGACGGCAAGGACGCCGGACTCGCGCTCTTTCGCGACATCGCCATCACCAAGACTCGTGCCCATCTGTTGAAGGACGTCGTCATCCTGTTCGAGGTCATCCACAACGTGGACGGACACGAGAACTCGAACGATTACATGCGAATGAACCAAAACGGCCCCGCCGGAACCGGCTTTCGCGCAAACGCAACCAATCTCAACCTAAACCGCGACTACATGAAAGCCGACGCCCCCGAAACCCGTGCCTGGCTCGGTCTGTGGAACACGTGGAAGCCCGATGTCTTCATCGATTGTCATGTCACCGACGGCGCGGACTTTCAATTTAATCTGACGTACGAGTACGCTCATCATCAGGAAGTCGCACCTTCGATCAAGGCTTGGATGGACGAGCATTTCGACAAACGCGTCGTGCCGAAGGTGGAGAAGGAAGGCAACTTGCTGACGCACTATATAGAGTTCGCAGGACGTGAGATAACGAGCGGCATCGCCACATTCATCGCAACACCGCGATATGCCACCGGCTATGCCGCCATTCGAAACCGTCCGGGGTTATTGATCGAAACGCACGTCTATAAGCCGTATAAGTCTCGAGTACGCGGAACATACGATGTGTTGCGGCACTTTATCGAGGAAATTGGTAATTCAAAGAACACGCTGTTCGTCGCCGAGAGGCTCGCGGAGATCGGGACATTGCGGCGCGGAACCGAACAAGGACGAGGCAGCTCGTTCCCACTCGGAATCGGCGTCACCGACAAGACGACCGAGATCGCCTTCAAGGGCCTCGATTACAAGATAGAAGATAGCGACATCTCCGGCGGCAAACGCATCGTCTACGGTACAACACCGAAGAACTACACCATCAAAAAATTCGACGAAGGCAAGGTCGAACGCTCCGTCACAACGCCGCTCTATTACATCGTCCCACCGCAATACGTCGAAGTCATAGATCGATTGCGTCTGCACGGCGTTAAATTCGAAACGCTAAAGGCCGAACGAACATTCGAGGTCGAAAGCTACAAGTTGACCGAACCAAAATGGTCAGATGCTTCATTCGAAAACCGGATCACGTTGTCCTGCAAGCAAATCGTGATCAAAGAATCACGAACCTACGCCGCCGGCTCGATCCTAATTACGATGAATCAGCCAGCAGCAAACGTCGCGATCCATCTCCTCGAACCAAACGGCCCTGATTCATTCGTTTACTGGGGATTTTTCAACTCGATCTTCGAGCAAAAAGAATACGGCGAAAGCTACCAGATCGAAAAACTAGCAAAAGAAATGCTCGCGGGTGACCCAAACCTAAAAGCCGAGTTCGAAGCAAGCCTAAAAGACGAAGCCTTCGCCAAAAACCCGCGAGCAAGACTAAACTTCTTCTACGAACGCTCGCCGTATTACTTGAATCAAAAGGTCGGGATATATCCCGTGGGAAGGATAACTGCACCATTGGCAAAGTTTGTTAGAAGGAGCCACGATCCACGACCTACCATTCCTGCTCATTAAAGCTCTGAATCTTACAACCAAAAGTCGAACGCACCAAAAATAAAACCACCCGCTACCGCAGGTGGTTCTGACTTGGTGGAGATGACAAGAGTCGAACTTGCGACCTCTGCATTGCGAACGCAGCGCTCTGCCAACTGAGCTACATCCCCGATAATTAATTGATAGTTTAGAATTGAGAATGGAGAATTTCAAGAAAATAATTCTCAATTATCCATTTTCAATTATCAATTGATCGCTCCTGCGGGCAGCAGCGAGCCTTTGGGGTCACTGGCGTAGGCGTAGCCGTCCTCGATCTTACCGATGATGCCGTGGAACGTTATCTCTTCGCCGCCAAGCACGACGACGACGTCGCCAGGACTGCACGATTTTTCGTCCACCTTAAATTTAATAATCGTAGCGTTCCCGTTCTCGGCGGAAACAGATTCGTAATCGAATGTATCAGCGTTAAAGCTGAGCGTCTGACAAAATGCAACTTCCATATGAAAATTAGAACATAAAAGAGAAATTGCCGCAAAAAGGCACAGAAAGCGCAAAAAAGAAAGGTTCTCTTTTGCGCTTTCTGTGCCTTTTCGCGGCTAAATGTCCGGCACTAGTTCGACCGAGATCGCGTCGTGGTCGGATAGCGGAATATTCTCAGCGTCGACGAGGTCGCCTATGGTTTTTGGTATTGTGTCCGGAGCGAGCGACAGGCCGCGGGCGGCGAACCAATCGAGGCGTGTGTGGACAATACCGCCGACGCGGCCGGCCGCCCAAAAGATAAACGGGAAGCACCATTCCGGCACCCAATCGCGGAGGTTTGTGTTCTTTTCGATGCTGCTGATGTCGTAATGCAGTGTGCCGTGACCGATATTGTTTAGGTCGCGAAACGTGTAGCCGCGAGACTCTATCGAATTGAAAAGTCGCTTTTCGAAATAGCGTTCGGGATGCGGCAAATGGTTGAGGGCGACGTTCTTCGGCCCCATGGCGACTCGCCGAAAATAGCCGAATATTGCGCGCGTTCCGCTCTGTGAATTAAAACCTGTAGTGTTCCAGTCGCCGCCGATCAGCGTCGGCATCTTTGGGAGCGTATCGAGATGATCGAGAATGATCTTCATCTGCGCGACGCGGTGGGCACGCGAACAATGTGCGTCGAGATGAATGGTTACCGCGCGAAAAGTTCCCGCCGGATGTTCGATATCGGCAAAAAGAGCGCGCAGAAATCCAAGTCGCTTTTCCTTGCCCCACATCTTGTCCTTACCGTTCGGCAGCGGCACAGCGTGGACGTTCGTCATCGGCCACGGGCTAAACATCGACAACCCGTGTATCGAACGCGTATTCTCGCCATCCATCTCCGATTCGACGCCGCTTCCCTTTTGCAAAGCAATATAAACAGGTGCGAACGCGTAGTTGAGTTTCAACTCATTCGCAATCTCCTCCGCGACAAAACGGTTCCCGCTACGCGCCATGCCGTAATCGAGCTCGGTTAGCAGATATACGTCTTTGTTGTTGAGACCTTCGTGGTTCTTAAGCGCGTCGATGATGCCTTCGAACCGGTTGCCGCGTTCGATGTTCCAGGCGAGAGCGTTCAGAGTGCAGGCTTCAGCCTGTTCCTGCGACGGGCTAAGGCTCGCACTCTGACCGACAACAGCATTCAATATCTTCTCTACCTCGGGCCTGATCTGTTTGTACAGCTCCGAGGCCTCCATTTCCGGCGTCGATTCAAATTTCAACAGCTCAGGAAAATGTCGATTTAGATCGTGGTCAAGTATCGAGGGCGGACCGGTATAGCTGGCATCGAGTGACGTCATAGAAAGGACTAGGATACGTGAGTGGCCGACCAAAAAGAAATCGGATCAGTCATCATACCTTTCTTTGACAGGTGCAACCGCGAGAAAATCCGTTGTGATGCGTTCGGTGTAAACGGTAAGCAGTTCGTCGATGCGTTTCTGTTTTGGCGAGCGAAAGATAAGGCCAACGTGTTTTGGTTTATTTACCTTGTAGACGATCTCTTCGTCGGTATAGCGAGATGTGTCGGGCTCGTCGGTATTGGCAAGAGCGAGCGTAATGCCGGCGAAGTCCTTGCGGAGCTTTGGCAGTTTGTAGGGCTTTTCGTCGGTCGCTGTCTCGAGTTTTGCCCATTCGCGCCAGAGGTTGAAATTACAGGCGTGTTCCAGAACGTTTGCGATATAGGCTCCGCCGACGCGGCAGGCGACCTCGAGAAGGTAAAATTCGCCGGTCGCATCGCTTTGCAAAAACTCAGCATGCGTGACGCCGCGTTCGTATTTGAAAGCCATCAGCAAAGCGCGGTTTAGAGTTTCCAACTGCTTACGAACTTTCGAAGTATAAGGTACGATCGACGACGTAAACACTCCGCCGTAATGCGACACCTTGAATGGGGTCGTGCCGTATTGGCTAACACCGCAGGCGACGACCTTGCCGTCCGCGACCACAGAATCGATGTGAAAGACCTTGCCTTCGACAAAGCGTTCGACTAGAAATTGCGAAGGATGATCGCGCCAGTTGTTGCGGCTGTCGAGATCGGTCAGAACGCTCCACACTTCTTCTGGGGTCTCGCATTTGCGGATTCCAAAGGCCGAAACCTCGCTCCGTGGCTTCACGATCCATGGTGCCGGAACTACGCCCAGAAACTGATTTATCTGCTCTGCATTAAACGCCCCGAGAAACTCAGGACAAGGAATTCCAGCCTTAAACGCAATATTGCGCATGGTCAGTTTGTCGCGAAAACGCAGTGCCTGAGAGCGGCTCATGCCCGGCAAATCGAGATGTTCGCGTGTCATCGCGGCGGTTAGGACGTCAAATTCGTCGAGTCCGACCACTTTGTCGATAGCCAACGAGCCAGCGATATTCGTCACCGCACGAACATAATCCATCACGCCTGCATCGTCATCGACGGTCTTGACATCATCAAGCGCCGTCCACACCCACGGCGAATCGAGCAGCTTTTTCTTTGTCACCAGCGTGACGTGCCAACCCGCGTTTTGTGCCTCTTCGAGAAATTCGTTCCCCTTAAATTCGCTTGCGATGACGACAATGTGTTTCTTCATAAACTGAACGCACGGAACACTTAGTTTCTCGGATACGTATTTTATTTTGAAGTAAAAGAATGGCACAATTTAGCCCTAAAGACAATAAACTACTTGTCTTACGGTGCATTTGAGGAAATATCTATGGGTGGAATTGACCCGATCATTTTAGTCAGTAATCTCGTCGTTTACATGGTGGTTTTGCTGCTCGCAATCTCCGCACATGAGGCCGGACACGCTTGGATGTCGTGGAAATACGGCGACGATACGGCGTACATGCTGGGCCGCGTCACGCTGAATCCGGTTAAGCATACCGATCCGATCGGTACGCTCTTGATACCGATACTTAGCTTCGTTTTTGGAGCTCTAGGCGGAGCACTGGGCAGTATTCCGCTGATCGGTTGGGGAAAACCGACGCCCGTAAATCCGGGCAAATGGACCAACTACAAGACCGCGAACGTAATGGTCTCGATCGCAGGTGTGCTCGCGAATCTGGTCTTATTGGTGATCGGAATAGTCGCCGCCAAGATAATGATGACGCAGGGCTTCGAACTCAGAGATTTCTTCGGCCAAAGCCAAAATCCGTTCGCGATGCTCGTCGGCAACCTAATGCGGTTAAATCTGTCGCTGTTCGTTTTCAATCTTCTGCCCTTCCCGCCGCTTGACGGCAGTAAGATCCTCTCGACATTTATGCCCGCGAGCTTTCAGCCGATGTTCGAGATGCTTGAAACATACGGATTTATAATCCTCATGGGCCTTATATATATAGGTGTCATCAACGTCATCATCACACCGTTCTATTACGGACTGATCTATATTTTGGCTATCTAATGAAAAAAAGCATTTTCAGCGGCGCTCAGCCGACAGGACAGCTTCATATTGGTAATTACCTCGGTGCGCTCAAGAATTGGGTGGCGCTTCAGGACGAGTATGAGGCGTTTTACTGCATCGTTAATCTCCACGCGATAACACTGCCGCAAGATCCCGCAACGCTTCGCAAAGCAACACTCGACCTCGCCCGCATCTATCTCGCCGCCGGTGTCGAT
>JANLTF010000118.1:0-3857 GCA_031362825.1 Acidobacteriota bacterium
AGATGTTCGCGAACCGCCAGCGAATTAGCAACGATCGCATCGGCTCTTCCAAATGCCAGTTTCTCGACATATTCCTGCGCCGCCGAACGCATTCCGCCTGTCTCACGCTTTGAAGCAATTCGGGCCGGAACGCCCGCGAGGGTTCCCGCCGCCATGCCAAATACATTGGTATAAAAATCGTGCGTTTGAACGACGTCGATCTTATTTTCACGCAAATACACGGCGCAACGGCGAACTTGCTTTACAAAATTGGCGTTGTAAAAGGATGTAAGTTTGAACTCCTCAATTTCAGGCAATCCGAGGTCTTCGATCTCGTCGACCAGAACGCCCTCTTTATTGAGCGTCGTGACATAAACGTCGAATGTTGCATCAGCGTTCAAGAGGCGCGTCAGCGACACAGCCTGCCGCTCAGAGCCGCCCTGATGAAAGCTGCCGATAAATTGTAATACGCGTTTTTTCAACTGAAATGGAGTCGGTCAATCGAGCGTCAGTGTCCCGATCTCGCCGTCCGAACGGATATTGAGATCGTTCCCAAACCGGCGGATCGCAGCCGACGAGTGAATTTCGTCGCCGCCAAAAACATCGTGGCCATCTACGGCAAAGCGGTTTCCGCCGATCAGCACATACTCTTCAGGCACCGTTTCGCCGGTAGCGAGCCTCGCCCACGAAAATCGGAAATTTGTATCAAACAGCTCGGTCCGCAGCGGTTCGCCGTCGCCCGCGACAAAAACGTCCGTATAGCCGCGATATTTAATGACAAACGCCCGTCCGCCCGCGATCGGCATCTCGAAAACCTCGGGCTTAGGATAACCGATTTCCGCGGGCAGAATAAATGTGAAGAATTCCTGCGTCCCGCGGCCTTTGAGCGAAAACCTGAGCAGCGGAGCGTTTATCTTGTTGCCGTATTCGTTCGACACCCAACTCTCGTTCTGCTGCCAACGCCCACCGTCGCCGAACGAGAAGATACGATGGTCTTGGTCGCCAACGAAATCACCTTCGATATCGATCTCGATCTTGCTGTCCACAGCGTAGTGAAAATTGAGAGCGTGTTCGTGTTCGCCCGTCGTGTGGACGAGATCGCGAATGATCCAGTAGTCGCTCTTGAGAAACAAGATGCTTCGCGTTTGTTCCGCGCCATTGGGCAATTCCTTGTAACCTTCGACCTTGCCCTCGAAAAAGTCGAATCGAGCGTCGATCACACCCGCCATTTGTTTAGCATCTGCCCGCGATTTCCAGTTAAAAGCACTTCCCGGCTCCGATGACGAGTGTTGGTCAATGGTCAAAGTATTATGCGCCGCCGTCGATCGAAACAGATCGCGCATCTCACGCGAAGCGTGATAAGAATACGTTCCAGAATCGACCAGCAATGTCCGTCCGTGCAGTGCGGCCTCGATCGAAAGTGCGTCCGCGTGGCCATGGCCGCCGGCCAACGAACCTACCTCGCCGCAATCGACCACCATAAAATTGTCCGTATCCGTCCAACCGTCACGCATCACAAAATATCCGCCGTCCGGGAAATTCTTACTCGTCACGTTCGGCTCGACTGCCTCTAGGCCGTCATATTTCTTCGCGTCTTCAGCTCCGAGCAGCCAAAACACTTCGTCCTTTCGCGTTCCGGCCACAAACCTCAGATCACCGCGATCACAAATGGAAGCAGCCACCGCAAGCGTCCCGCGAAAATCATCGGGCCTCGCATCGGTCAGCGGAAGTATTCGTCCGCCGTCATCGTCGCCAATGATCGGCGTCGTCCCGTCGGGCCGGGTGATGTGCTTCATGAAATCAAACGCCGCCGCCATCCGCTCGTCCATCGCGGCATTTCGCCGGTCGTAGAAACTGTCATTCGAGAGCGACCGCAATATCGCAAACTGCGTGTAAAAATCGACGCTATACCGCTGGTACCACGTGCTTTGCTCAAAATAAACGCCGTCGGGGTGGAACTGCCGCGTCACCTCGTCAAGCAAAATATCCCCGCCGAGCTTTCGCCAATATTTCGCCCGCGACAAGAAAGGAAGCTGCGTTCCGAGGTAATAAAGGCCGAGAGCTTCGCCCGTCAAATGCGTGTTCGGGCTGAAATATTTCGAGAGATATTTTTCGATATGCCGGCCGTGAAGCTGCAGCACCTTGAGCGCCGTTTTGAATATCGCCGGCGTGAATGCGTCCGAATGCCTAAAGAAATGAAACGCCCAGATCCACGACATCGCCCGGAACGACACTTCGAGGCTGCTCGACCAGTTTATGCCTATCCCTACCGGATTTTGCTCGATCCAAGACTCAAGATGCCGCACAAATGTCTCGGCAAACCGCTCGTCGCCGGTAAGCAAATAAGCAACGCCAAGCGTGAAAAAATGCTGATGGCGGTTTAGTTCCCAGACGATCTTTTTGTCGCCTGTTTCGCTCGTGTCTAGTTCGTCAAACTGCTTCCAATGCTTCGGCGGCGAACGAAAACCCGAGATCGGCTCGAGGTGCCAATCGACCTCAGTTCCGACGTAGAGATTCTTGTAACCGAGCAGGTCAAATCGGCCCGTGATGATAAGCTCGGCCTTGTCGATGAAGTGTTTACAAGTTTTTTCGCCAACGCTTTTGCGATACTCAGCGGCGGTATTGCCAACAAATGATTTGAAAAACCGCTCGTCCGCATTCTTGTAGAATTTCTGCCAGAGGCTTTCAGCAATGATCGGCGAACGGCCAAATTGCGACGCATCGACCAGCCGTTTGAATTCCTCGTCGCTCGGCAATTTCGTGCCGATGCCGATCGTCTCGCCGTACGCAGAAAATGCCTGGCCGCTGCGGGAGAAAAGCTCGCCGATGCTGCGTCCACGGATCTTTTTGATCTTTGCAAATTCCACTGTCATACGTTCTGCATTATCGCTTTTAGACGATAATCTCTATGTTCGTTCGGGTTCCCCGATTTGCCGTTGATCGCGGCCGAGATCATATTAAATGCCTCGCGGGCCGAAGCAAAATGTATCGTTTGCTTGCTGGTCTTTGCCGATTCCTCGACCAAACTGCCAAAAAACCTCGTCGCCTCTTCGCCGATACACGCGGACTGATCGCGATCAAAAAATCCGTGGCAATAGAGCTTTACAAAAACCCAATCGGACTTGCCCGCAACCGTAATATTCGTCGACGTCCAACGCCGCATTCGCGCGGGCGAAAGCCCCATCGCCGCCGTCAGCGAACCATCCTCGATCCGCGGCACAGGCAGCCCGCGTTTCAGCCGCGTATAGTCGAACGTCAGGGGCCCGGTAAATATTAGTGGTAATACGGGCGCCTTTCCATTTACCGCGACTCGTCGGCCATGCGAGTGCGGAGTAGGCTTGTCCGGGTCGCCGCCGTATTCGTAGATCTGATTGATCATCGGAACCTGCATCTCGGTCGGCGCCGATGGCAGCGTGAGATCGGCATAACAGCCCGTATCGCGAAGTATCGCCATCTCGTTGTCAACGCCGCAATACTTTCCGCCCGCCGAATTTGCGAGAGCAAGATTGCCGTGGACAAACGCGTACATCGGATCGCCTTCGCCGTCCGTTTGCGACAGGCATTTGTGCTTTTCTGCCAGTGTGTCGCGAAACTTTATGAGTGCATTTCGCAGATTTTCCGCTGTATCGGGCCGTTCAACGCCATGATGCAAATGGACCTCGACCTCGCCCAAACCTTCAGCCTGCATCTCAGACATAATTTCCAATATTTCAGGATGATATTGCTCGGCCGGATAGAAATTGGTGTGCTGAAACTTCACACCCGATGCGTCGGGGACTGCGTCGCCCGTCTCGCGTGCCATCTTGTGATATGCCCTGAGCCGCGTCATCTGCGTTTTGTGATCGAGAATGCCATTGTCACTCCAGCCGGGCTCAAAA
>JANLTF010000140.1:0-7705 GCA_031362825.1 Acidobacteriota bacterium
TGACGATCGAGCCGCCATTCGGCGATACGCCCGAAAAGCAGCTGCCGCTGGCACGTTTTCGAATGGCCAACGTTAACGGCCGTCCGCTGCTGGTCGGCGGTCTGCTGTCGAAAGACACCGAGACAACGCTTGCCAAGATCTGGGAGCTGACGCCGTCGGTGACTCTCGGCGGAATCATTCAGGATCGTACCGCGTGGAAATCGTGGAACGCTACATTTTCGCCGGTTCAGGATCCGGGCTTCTGTTCGCTGCTTGGAACGGACGACATGCCAAACGGCGGAGCATTCTTCTTCGCCGGCCAAAGCAAATACAGCGAATCCAAAACGCGGATCTATTCGTCACAGCAAGGCGGCCTTGTCGCTACGACGTTTGGCGACGATCCGGCTATTACGATCGCCGACAGCTCGACCTTCGTGCAATTCATTGTTGACGCCTACACTGCCGATTGGGAAGTAGCCGGCTATCTAATGAGCCTCGTCGGTTCGTGGAATAGCTCGAATCTGAAGGCAGAGGTCAGTTTCGACAACGGGGATCACTGGCACGAGGCAACGCCCGAGGTTCTGTTCTTCGCGACCGATTCCGATGCTCCGGGCGAGCGGCTGCTAAAGATCACGCTCTACAATCTACAGTCGTCGAAGCCAGTGCTGTCGAAGCTGATCGAGATCTTTGACGAGGACGGCGAAGAACTGGAGACGCGAACCGTGATCCACTACATCGCACCGGTCACCGTCAAATATCTGTATCTCAACCGTGACGGCTCGATCGAACTGTCCAGCACGCTCACCGCGTCGACACCCGATCGCTGCCTCATCCATCGCGTCACACCCGATGGAAGCAATGCTCCGATCCTCAAAAACTACATCAACCGGCGACGCGGCCGCATTAAATACACCGGCACGCATCCGACGGTGCAGTTCGTAAATGAGCTGGCCGTGCCGGTGCGTTATGTCAACGCCTACGGCCTCGACACCAGTGCGAACAACGGTCTCTACAAGATCCCCGATCCAACCGTCGCATTCAACGATGACACCGTCGACGTCGCCGACGTGGACTCAGGCGACGGCTGGATAGTCGAACTCGAAACCTAAACGGTCGCTCCAGCGGCATTTTAATCCCCGCCCAGCGACCGTTCAACGACTCGAAAATACTAGCTCTTTGACAACCTATTGAAAGCAAAATGAAGGGCGACGGATTACCGGCTCCGTCGCCCTTCAAAATCCACTTAACAAAACAATGCGCGCCGATTTCTCACCACTTAACAAAACAATATGCGCCGCACCCGCAAACCCTCTTCATAAAACAATATGCGCCACTTAACAAAACAAAGCGCGCCGCAACACATAAGTTAAGATGTGCGATCGAACAGTTTGGTCGAATAAAAACATACTTTGTACTATAAAGTACTTGACATAATGAATAGCTTGATATAAATTTTCTATACTATGGCGAAACTGAGTGCTGTGCGAAAGGGCGAAATTGAGAAGAACGGGCCGGTCAATATCGGCGACCGGGCGATCGACAATCTGCAGTTTATCCGCGAGACAATGGAGCGTTCGACGCATTTCACGGCCGTGCCGGGCTATGGTGGAATGCTGATGGGCGCGACGGCGGTCGTTGCGGCGTATGTTGCAAACCGTCAGGTCTATCTGGTCGATTCACTTGCGACCTGGCTCATCGAAGCCGCTCTCGCATTCGCCATAGGACTTTTGGCTATGTGGCAAAAATCGAAGATCGGCGGCCAGTCGTTGCTATCAGCTCCGGCCCGAAAGTTCGCGATGAGCTTTGCCCCGCCGCTGATCGTCGGCGTAGCGATCGTTCTCGGTGCTTGGAAATACGAAAACTACTACGCGATGCCCGCGATCTGCATGCTCTGCTACGGAGCGGCGGTTGTATGTGGTGGAGCGTTCTCGGTGAAGGTCGTTCCCGTAATGGGATGGTGCTTTATCGTGCTCGGTGCCGCCGCATTCGCCCTGCCTTCGAATTACGGAAACCTGATGATGGGCGCGAGCTTCGGCGGCCTGCACATCATTTTCGGTGCGATCATCGCAAGGCGATACGGAGGATAACGTCGGAATGCAGGCTGGCAGCCTGCGTTCCGGCAAAGAAATATGTCTAATAAAAACACAGCATTTAAGAAGGATTATGACGAGCCGCAAGCTCTGCGCATTGAAAAGGCGGCGGAGAACGTCTCCGCCGACCTCGACAAGGTCATTCACGAACGCATGCGCCTCGGTATCACAAGTGCGCTCGCAGCGAACGAAAAGCTCAGCTTTACCGAACTAAAAACGCTGCTCAAGACGACTGACGGCAACATCAGCGTCCACGCACGCAAACTCGAAGAGGCCGGCTACCTCACTTGCGAAAAATCATTCAAAGGCCGCATGCCTTTGACCGAATACAAGATCACCAAACAAGGCCGTGCCGCACTGGAACGATATCTAAACCACATGGAAGCTCTGATAAAGGCTATGAAAGTGAAAAGGTAAAAAAGGTGAAAAGTGAAAAAGGTGTTAGACAGGACATGAAAGACAAGTCCAAAAATCGACTGAGCCTCTACATGCTGGCCTTTATCGCCTATTGGTATTCGCCGGTGCTCTACGGATTTTGGCTTTGGCATGAATTGAGAATGGGCGCTTTTTCCGCAGACAGCGATTCGACCGCGATCCCGCTCATGGCGTTCGTCTTCTTATGGTTTGTCGGGTTTCCGTTCTTTCTTGTTTCTACCGTTGGTTTTGAGATGTTGCTGCGAAAACGCGATAGACGAAGGAGACCACAGAGTTCGGGAACAAAACGCAGCGGCGGGCGTCGAATAGTCTGAACAAAGATTATTTCGAATGGAGCAGTATCGAAATGGAAATTGACGTTGTCAGAGATAGCGAAAGGATCTACTACAGATTCGAAGAAGTTCCGGCGGACGGCAACGAGGCGCCGATGCTTTACGATCACGATCTTCCCCAAGAGGTCTTACCAGACGAATTGCCGATAACTTTACCAAAGGCCGGTTTTTGGAAACGGCAGTTTGGAGAGAATGTGACCGCAAAGCAAAGGGGCTTCGATTGGACGGTCGGCGTTGTCCTGCCGCTGATCTGCTTTCTATTCGATCCGATCGTATTTAGAGCGGGCGTCGATAGGGCAATTCTCGGCAAATTTCAATTGCCGGCCTACATGCTCGCGTTTGTTTCTATTCTGGCAATGACCGCATGGCTGCTTTGGGGCGAACGCCTCAAAGGGCTCAGCGGATGGCTCGCGGGGCTGTTTTTCGTTGGATCGGGAATTTCTCTGATCGTCGGGACGATCCTGTTTCCGTTTAGCCTGTTTGGAATGTTGTTGCTGATCGGATTTCTGGGGTTCACGCCGCTGTTTACATCGATAGTTTACTTACGAAATGGAGTCAGAGCCTTACGAGCAGCGTCAAAGGTGTCGGAGAAAGTCGTGTCGGTTAATGTTGCTGTTCTGAGCGGGATGATAGCAATCGCGTTGCCGTATCTCGCTCAGGACTGGCTGAAATAGAAACGATGAATATTTCTACGCCCATCATTAATCGGATCTTGTTTGTGTTCTGCGGCGTTGCATTCGCGTTGCCATCGCTGTTTTTTACTTACTACTCGGCTCGCCTGCTCTGGCTCAATTTGACCATGGAAAATGCAGCAGACCACCGTTCTACGGGCATGCTGATCGGGGCAATAGCATTTCCGCTTGCAGCAATTATTTTTGGTTTCATAAGTTGGTTGTTTATCAAACGAGGATTCAGAAGAAAATGAACGCACGAACAAAGACAGGTTTACAGATATTGCAGGTCGCGGTTGTAATCGGCATCTTGGGCAATCTACTCTTGCGGGTGACGCCGTGGGGCCTGAATGTGTTGTTGTTCAACGCGGCGTTTGCGGCGGCGATGATCGGGCTGCTCAGGCGTCACAAGCCGGAGTATCTGACGGCTCAGACCTATGCTCTTTTTGGGGCACAAGTCTTTTTCGCGGCTATGTTCGTCTGGCGTGACGCCACCGAGCTTCGGGTCGCGGACAGCGTTGCGATCATCGCGATATTGTCAGTTTTGTTCATACCAAAAATGAAACTGCCGACGCAGGTCGCGGGGGTTTTTCAATACGGCGTCGCATTTCTTTGGTCGAGCTTTAACGCATTTTTCGCGCCGTTCGCACTTGTCTTTAACGACATCGAGTGGAACACCATCGAACGCACGGGCTGGTCGAAACACGCCTTTTCGGTCTTTCGCGGAGTCGCCATCGCCACGCCGATCCTGCTCATTTTCGGCGGCCTCTTTATCGCTGCCGACGCCGTTTACGAAGGTTGGGTCCGTCGTGTTTTCAACATCGAACCCGATGTGCTCTTCACGCACGTGCTGCTAACCTCAATTTTCGCATGGTTTTCCGCTGGCTACCTTCGCGGCGTAATGATCGACTGGGCCGTCGCCCAGCCTCTCCGTGTCACGCCCGCTGACGATCCGCAGGCGGAAACACGACCGGTAGGGAGTATGTCCAACCTTCGCACCGACGCGGCCGAAAAGTCGCCAATTCTGCCAAACAATCTCTCGATCCTCGAACACATAAACCTCTCCGACCCGCCGAACATCGAGGCAGAAACACGATCGGTAGGAAGTGTGCCATCCAATGAGACGGACGAGTCGAAAGTCGAGAAAGAGGCTGAGCAGAAATGGAACTGGCAAAAATTTGAAAACACCGTTATGCCGCCCGCCTTCACGCTCGGCTCGGTCGAGATCGGGGTTATCCTCGGGCTCACCAATCTGTTGTTCCTGAGCTTCGTGATCGTACAGGTGCCATATCTGTTTGGCGGAATGGAACTAGTTCAATCGACGCCTGATTTCAAGCTAGCCGACTACGCACGGCGCGGATTTGGCGAGCTTGTCACCGTTTCCGCTCTCGTACTGCCAATATTGCTCGCTTCGCACTGGCTGATCAGAAAAGACAGCCCGCTCGCGACCACGCTTTTCCGTGTATTCGCGGGAATACAGATCGGACTTCTCTTTGTCATCATGGCATCGGCTGGACAGCGTCTCGTATTGTTGACCGGCAATCTTGGCTATGGCCTGACGACGATCCGGCTATACCCGATGATCTTTATGATCTGGCTGGCAGTCGTGTTTGTCTGGTTCGCGGTGACGGTCCTTCGCGGTGCTCGACAGCATTTCGCCTGGGGAGCCCTCTGGTCGGCGTTCCTAATTCTCGGAGCCACGCATGTTCTCAATCCAGATGCTTTCATAGTGAAGACCAACGTAGCACTGATGAAGCAGGGCCGTGAGTTTGATCCTCAATACAATGCACGCCTAAGCGGCGACGCCACTCCTGCATTGATTGAATCAATAGACTCGATGAGTACCGAAGATAAGTGCTGGGTCGACTACGAACTGAAATCGCGAAACGTCTCTAGTGAATCGAACGATTTCCGAAGTTTTAATCTTTCGCGCTATACGGCCAACCGACTTCTCGAGACATTCCATATAGAGATTGATAAGTCTCAGTGCGTCGGAAAACCGTGGCTTTGAAAATTGGTGATAGAATGTCGTGCAGATGCCTACTATCTCAATTTTCTTCGGTATTTCTATCAAAATGTTCTATGATGAGCATAATCCGCCACATCTTCATGCGGAACATCAGGGCGACAAAGCGTCGTTTGATTTCAGAGGAAATATTCTTCGAGGAGATATTGGTTCACGAACGGCAGTTAGATTGATCAGAGAATGGATTGATCTGCATCAGAATGAACTTGAGGATAACTGGAACGAGATGCAGGCCGGACGAGAGTTTCGGCGGATAGACCCGCTAAAATAGATGCGCAAAGTTATTACCGTAAATAATGCAAAATACGTCGCCGGACGAACACTTGAGCTCACTTTTAGTGACGGTGTCCGGGCGGAGATCGATTTTTCGGGTTGGATCGATAGATTTCCTTTTTTTGAACCATTGAAAGACGAGCAGTACTTCAAGGACTTCTCACTCGATGGGTGGACGGTTTGTTGGCCGAATGGTGCGGACATTGCTCCGGAAACTTTGCACGACGTCGCTGTCAAATCTCAACAGCCTCAAGCCGCCTAGATTCCACAATGCAAAATTCGACTCTTCTAAAACGTGACTTTATCCGGGAATACCTTTCGTATTGCCGCGTCGAGAAGGGCTTGTCCGCGAATTCGATCGAGAGTTACGCGCACGATCTTTCGCGTTTAGGCAATTGGGCGGAGAAGAATGGCGAAGATCTGCTGGAACTGACGCGGACAGACCTTCGCGAATGGTTGATCGATCTTTCTGCGGAGAAACTTTCGGAGAACTCAAAACGGCGTTTGATCAGTGCCGTTCGCGGGTTTTACAAATTCCTGATGTTCGACGGCCATATTAAGAACAACCCTGCCGAAGATCTTGTCGCACCGCAAAGAGGTGTTTATCTGCCCAGATTCTTGAACCGCAGCGAGATCGAAACGCTGCTTGCTGTGCCTGACACGTCGACTGAGATAGGGCTTCGCGATCGCGCAATTTTGGAATTGATGTATGCGTCAGGACTACGTGTCTCCGAGGCGGCAAATGTTCGGATAAACGATATCGATCTCGACGGCGGCATTCTCACGACGACAGGAAAAGGCTCAAAAACACGGCGAGTTCCGGTCGGCGCGTCCGCGATCGAATGGATCCGAAGCTATCTTGCCTTGCGGCGGAAAAAGGAAAACATCGAGATCGACAACATGTTCGTAAACGCAGCCGGAACCCCGATCGACCGGCAGACGATCTATATCTCGATCACACAATATGCCGAAAAATGCGGACTTGTTGGCGTTTCGCCTCATACTCTCAGGCATTCGTTTGCGACGCACATGATCCAAAACAACGCTGATATTCGCTCGGTCCAGCAGATGCTTGGCCACGCGGACATTTCGACCACGCAGATCTACACGCACATCACGAGCGCCCATCTGAAGAAAAACTACGAACGCTTTCACCCTCGTTCGCGCGCTAAATAGCGCCAAAAACAAGCATTTACGCGCTTGCAACCTCTAGACTTTTTAGTTAGTATTGGAAATTTGCTATTTGACTCTAAAAGTCAGTAGTAGCAAATGAAAGAGATCACGCATGGGTGGTCGAGCGGTCAAAGGCAACGGGCTGTAAACCCGTCGGATTAATTTCCTACGTAGGTTCAAATCCTACCCCATGCACCATTTTGATAAAGATAAGGCGAAAGGATAATCCATCCTTTCTCTTTTAAGTTTGCGGGAGTAGCTCAGTTGGTAGAGCGTCAGCCTTCCAAGCTGAATGTCGCCGGTTCGAACCCGGTCTCCCGCTCCAAGATTTTGGGTTATTGCCCAAGTAGCTCAGGGGTAGAGCGCATCCTTGGTAAGGATGAGGTCGCGGGTTCAAATCCCGCCTTGGGCTCCAGATTTTATTGATTTAGCTGAAAAATTTTTAAGGACTATAAAAAAGACATGAGCAAAGAGAAATTCGACCGGAGTAAGCCGCACGTAAATATTGGGACGATTGGGCACGTGGATCACGGCAAGACGACATTGACGGCAGCGATCACGAAAGTGATGTCGAAGCATAATGCGAAGATGACGTTTCGTTCGTTTGATTCGATCGACAACGCGCCTGAAGAGAAGGCTCGTGGTATAACGATCGCGACGTCGCACGTTGAATATGAGACGGCGAACCGTCACTACGCACACGTCGATTGCCCGGGCCACGCTGAC
>JANLTF010000205.1:0-9725 GCA_031362825.1 Acidobacteriota bacterium
GGATGTTCGTGATCGAATCGGCGATCGCTCACGCAGCGGAGAAACTTGGCGTTTCAGCGGCAGAAATTCAACGAAAAAATCTGATCGACAACGGCGACGAATTCCCTTACGGGCAAATTGCTGAGAGCGAGGCAGTAACGTCTTGGTCTCAGGCGGATGAAAAATACGATTTTGCGGCATTGCAGCAAGAGGCTGATGAATTCAACGAGACGTCGAAATATTTTAAGAAAGGCGTTGCGATGATGCCGATATGTTTTGGCATCTCATTTACCAAAACGCCGATGAATCAGGCGCGGTCGATCGTGCATGTTTACACCGACGGCAGCGTTGCCGTTTCGACCGGAGCCGTCGAAATGGGCCAGGGCGTAAACACCAAAATGGCACAGGTCGCGGCCAAGGTTTTTGGTATGGAACTCGGCAGAGTCCGCGTGCATACGACCAACACTTTGCGTATCGCGAACACCTCGCCGACCGCGGCTTCGGCAGCGGCCGATCTAAACGGCAAGGCGACGCAGATCGCGTGCGAGACGATCCGCGACCGGCTGCTCGAAGTTGCGGTTCCGCTAGTCGAGGCAGAAACGGCTGAAGCCGTCACTCTGAACGACGGCTTCATTTACAACAACGGCGAAAGAACCTCGCTCGATTGGAATACGTTAGTAATGGAGGCTCACCTAAAACGCGTAAACCTAAGCGAACACAGCCATTACGCGACGCCGGGCATCGGTTTTGACTGGTCCACGGCCAAAGGGCATCCGTTTGCGTATCACGTTTACGGCACCGCGATTGTCGGTGTTACGGTCGATTGTCTGCGAGGGCGTTATGAGGTCGATTATGTGAAATGCTGTCACGATTTTGGCACCTCGATGAACACCGCCGTCGATCTTGGCCAGATCGAAGGCGGCATCGTCCAGGGCCTCGGCTGGATGACGATGGAAGAGGTCGTTTACGACGAAAAAGGCAAGCTAAGATCGAACGCACTCTCAACATACAAGGTGCCCGATATCTATTCTGTCCCAAAAGACATTTCGGTTCTCGCTCTTGAAACGGAACGCGACAATCTTGCCATCTTCAACTCAAAAGCCGTCGGCGAACCGCCGCTAATGTACAGCATCGGCGCCTATTTTGCGATCCGAAATGCGGTCATGGCATACGCCGCTTGCTCGCCTGCGTTCGATCTGCCATTTACGCCGGAGAAGGTCTTGCTCAACCTATATTCGGTGGATTTATTCAAACAGGATGAACAAAATGGACGGGATGCATTTTGTCTTGATCCTGCGGTTCCTGTAAATCCTGTTCGAAGTCTGCGCTAGTATTGTAGAGTGCCCAGAGAACTCGAATTGTGGAATTTCATTGCGTCACGCCTAAACAATCGCGAGGCCGTGATGCTGCTTGTCGTTGCCGAAAGCAGCGGCAGCAGTCCGGGTCGGGCGGGCTACAAGATGGCGGTCGCGGCAAATGGCGATCTGTGCGGTAGCATCGGTGGCGGTGTCATGGAGGTGCGGCTTGTGGAACAAGCCAAGTTAATAATTCAAAATTCAAAATTCAAAATTGGTTCGGACGTAATCCATCAAGTTCATCAGAAGAATTCCCCGAACGCAAGCGGGATGATCTGTTCGGGCAAGCAGACGGTCATTCTCAAACGACTTACCACGGCCCACTTTGGTACGGTCACTTCAATTATCGAGAGTTTTCTCCAAGGAAAGCCAACCACATTTGAAGTTTCAAATTTGAAATTTCAAATTGTTGCGAACGCACCTGATCGATCACACCGTTTCTTGTCAAAAACGAGCGAAACCGAATTCGCTTATTCTGAAAAACTTGGTACGCAAAATGAACTTTTCATCATCGGCGGCGGGCATTGTGCTCTTGCATTGAGCGAACTGATGTCGAAATTAGATTTTCGCATCAGCATCTTCGACGACCGGCCTGAGTTGAATACGCTACAAAAAAACGAGTTTGCTGACGAGATCACGATCATTGATAGCTACGAAAAGATCGGCGGCTTCGTGCCCAATGGCGACAACATTTATGTCGTCGTGATGACGCTCGGATATAAGTTTGACGAGATCGTGATCCGCTCGCTTTTTGATCATTCGTTCAAGTACTTTGGTGTGCTAGGAAGCAAGGCGAAGATGAAAGTACTGCTTTCGACACTCGAAAATGAAGGTTTTGATAAAGAAAAGCTGGCTGGAATTCGCACGCCCGTAGGCGTTCCAATTAACAGTCACTCGCCTGAGGAGATCGCCGTGTCGATCGCCGCCGAGATCATTGTGGTAAAAAATGGGAAAGGCGTTTAGAGATCTCTCCCTAAACGCCAATGCAGTATATCAATCGAAAACTAGTCGCCGTTCGGCACCAGCGTCACACTTAGTTTTGTCTTCATTTCGGTCTTGCCGGGATTTGTAAGCGAAAATGTAATGTCACCTTTTGCAGTTGTTATACCGTCGAAATAGCCTTTCTCATTGGAAAGTTCGGACACTTTCCCGCCCGTGATCTTGATCTTACCGGTTGTGTCTGACGATTCGATATAGAACTTTTGATCGTTGCCCGCACCAACGACGAATGTTGCCGATGCTCCGGCAGCAAGCGTTACATTTTCATCCCCGCCATATTCCCCTTTCTTAAATGCGATCCGCTTTGGCCCCGCAGGCTTCGGCGGGGCTGTTGCTGCGGTCGCGGGCGTTGCGGGCATTACGGCTGGTGTCGCCACCGCCGGTTTGGCCGTGTTCCCATTTGCATTGTTTGCGACATTTGTAGCCGCTCCGCCGCAAGCTGCCAGCAATACACTGAAAGCCGCGAAAAATAGAATTTTCTTCAATTTGATTCTCCTTTTTTACTCGTCGTTTGACTTGTCAAAGATAACAATTCTCAAAGATGTTTGAAAGCACACGTCCAGTTGCCTCAGAATATTTTTCTGATTCGTTGGAACAAAATTTCGCGCCTGGTGTCTAAACACTCAGCGGTTGGCACCGGCTACACAGGAGGATAACAAAATGTTTGATAAATTGATCGAATCGAATGGCGAAGGCGCCGAATTCAAGAGCCGCCGGAGCTACTTTCTAACATCGACCGCCGTGGTCGGAATACTATTTATTTCAGCCGTCGTCATCAGTATCTATGCTTCGGATTACGGCATCGGCAACGCACATCTCGATGTTAGCGAATTGCTCGCACCGGTCGAAATGGCAGCCGTTGCACCAGAACCGCCCAAGCCTCGTGCTCCGTCAGCACCGACGCAGGAAAAGAGCACTCTTCCCACGCGCACGGTGAATATGGCCCGAACCGATGAGTCCACATTCGTACCGACTACTAGTTCGACCGCCCGGAATACCGACGTATCGCGGCCCGACGGCAGGTTTGAGATCGGCCTCGCCAATACCGATCCGGTCGGCCCGCCCGCCGGCGAACCGACTACTACACGAACCGCCTCTGGACCGAGCGGACCCGGACTTGGCGGTCCGGAACAGGAAGAAGAGATCAAAGTAAAGGTCACACCTCCGCCGGTCTTTGTCGAAAAGCCAAAACCGCCACGCGGACCGGTTTCAGGCGGCGTCGTCAATGGAAACGCGACAAGCCTGCCCAAGCCAAACTACTCCGCCGCCGCTAAGGCTGTCGGTGCTCAGGGGCAGGTAAAGGTACAGGTTTTGATCGACGAATCCGGACGCGTCGTGTCGGCAAACGCGGTCAGCGGCCATCCGCTACTCCAGCCCGATGCCGAACGCGCCGCGAGAAACGCCCGCTTTACTCCGACTCGGCTATCAGGTATAGCGGTTCAGGTCACGGGTGTGATCGTCTATAACTTTATTCGATAAGTCAGAACCGCCTGCGTGAGCGGGCGGCGTATTCTCCGCGTTGAAGAGCGGTCTGATGTACACCTCAACGCGGAGTTTTCTATCGAATTTGGATTAGTGATCGAAGACGTTCGGGCCGCCCGCTAACGCAGGCGGTTCTGACTTAGCATCTCGATCAACGCGTCGGTATCGACATCATAAACCGGGACTTTAAATTGAGATTTGAGTGCATCGTACGTCATTCCGTCGAGGAAAATTGGTTCGTCCGATTTGATGGTCGCTCGCGGAATGACAACAAAATCTCCCACGATCTTGTCCTTCATCTTCACCAGATCCTGCCCCGTCAGCAAACCCGCCACCGAGACATCACCGCCGAAGTAGCCGTTTGGAACTGCCATCACGGTGAGTCTCGCCCCCGTTTTAGCGTTATATTTGTCGATCTGTTCGCGCAAGACCGGGGCGAACATCTCGCCGGTAAGGAGAGTTCCGAAAAAGTCAGAACCACCTGCGGTAGCGGGTTGTTGAGCGTTATCATTATTCAACGCGACAGGAACGATAGCGGTATAGTGTGTCCGCGGATCGGCCCTCTTCGTTCTGGCTCTTAAACCACCCGCTACCGCAGTTGGTACTGACAAAAGCTTCTCGAACGCATTCACAAACGACCTTATCATCCCAACACCGTCTTCGATCTGCGGATAATTGCCATAATGCCGCCGCGACGGTATTTCGGCCCCGGCCTTGAGGTAGATCTCGTCACCGAGGAACGCGAACGTAACGCCGAGCATTTTGCGAAATTCCTTTTGCAGCTTTTCGACCTCGCGGATCGTTCGCTGACAAAACTCGGGCGTGACGCGTGTCAGGCGTTCGTCGGTGTTATAACGTGTGAGGGCAACCGGAACCACGGCGGTCGAAACGACCTTTGGATAGTGAGCCGCGAGATCGCGCAGCGTTTTCTCAAGGATCGCGCCGTCGTTAATTGATGGACAAAGAACAACCTGGGCGTGCAGCTCAATATCAGCAGCAAGAAGCCGTTCCAGTTTGTCCGAAATGTCGGCCCGCGTTTCATCGACGCCGAGTAAATACGCCCGTGTCTTAAGGTCCGTCGCATGCACTGAAACGTATTGCGGCGACAAACGCTGCTCGACGATGCGATTCATCTCGTCTTCGGTGATCGAGCTTAGAGTTGTGTAATTGCCGTAGAGAAACGAGAGTCGGATGTCTTCGTCGCGGACAAAGAGTGACGGACGAGCGTCGTCGGGATTGCCTTTGCAAAAGCAAAATATGCATTCGTTGGCACACTGTCGCGGCACGATCTGCTCGAACATCAGGCCGAAATCTTCTCCTTCGTCGCGGTCGAATTCGATATCGTGCGTCTCGCCATTTGTCTTCTTGACTTGGAAAATTAGCTCGGTCTCGCCAGCGGTCTGAAAACGAAAATCCAGATAATCGCGCACAGGCCGCCCATTGACCCGAACGATCCGGTCATTCGGCTCAAGTTCCAGTTCCTCCGCCAAACTCTCGGCCGTGACCTCGGTAATGATCACGCCCGGACGGCGAAGCTGTGTAACTGCTGGTGTAACGGCAAACTCGTACATGTTCTCTACAACCACGAAAAACGCTAAAAGACGCGAAAGTAGATTATACAACTTTCGCGTCGTTTCGTGTTTTTAGCGGTTAAGCCTCTTATCCTGCCGATGCCGCCTTCAGGTCGATCAGCGTGTCAAGCGGCGTGTACTCGCGGTTCTGCGAAGTCGCAACGGCCTCGTACGTAAGCTTGCCGGCATATGTGTTCACGCCTTCGGCCAGACCGGCATCATCCTTGATTGCCTGTTCAAAACCTTTGTTCGCGAGGTCGAGCGCGTATGGCAACGTTGCGTTTGTGAGTGCAAATGTCGAAGTTCTCGGCACCGCACCAGGCATGTTGGCTACGCAGTAGTGCAGAACGCCTTCTTCGTAGTAGGTCGGGTTCGAGTGCGTCGTTGCGTGAGTCGTCTCAAAACATCCGCCCTGATCGACGGCAACGTCAACAAGAACCGCGCCTTGCGGGATCAAATGCAGCATGTCGCGTGTAACCAGTTTCGGAGCCGCTGCACCGACAACCAACACGGCACCGATAACAAGATCGGCATGCGAAATAGCCTCTTCGATCTGGTAACGTGACGAAGCGAGTGTCTGAACCTTGGAAAGGAAAATATCGTCGAGCTGACGCAGACGGTCGAGATCGCGATCGATGATCGTGACCTTTGCTCCCAAACCGACAGCCATTTTCGCAGCCTCGGTTCCAACAATGCCTCCGCCGATGATGACGACATTTGCCGCCGGAACTCCCGGAACTCCGCCGAGCAAAATGCCGCGACCGCCATTCATTTTTTCGAGATATGTAGCACCGACCTGCACCGACATGCGTCCGGCGACCTCTGACATCGGGATGAGCAAAGGCAAACGTCGGCCGCTCGTGATCGTCTCGTAGGCAACGCCCGTGACCTTGCGGTCGAGCATCTGCTTGGTCAGTTCGAACTCAGGTGCGAGATGCAGATAGGTGAAAAGCAACTGATTTTCACGCATTCGCGGATACTCGGGTGCGACCGGCTCTTTGACCTTGACGATCATATCGCCCGCCTGCCAAACCTCGTCGGCCGTGTCGAGCATCTGTGCCCCGGCACCGACGTATTGCTCGTCCTTAAACCCCGAGCCTTCGCCCGCTGTCTTTTGGACAAAAACCGTGTGCCCCGCGTGTGCAAGCGCCTGAACTCCGGCAGGCGTCAAACCGACGCGGTATTCGTTGTCCTTAATTTCCTTCGGCAATCCGATCTTCATAAATAATCTCTCCAAAAATTAAAATTCCGATAACTAAAAACTATGTATGGATAATATTACGTGTTTTTACTGAAATATTAAACGGCACGGGCCGCTTTTTGCTCTCCGGTCAGTGCCGACATCACCGCTCGGATCTCGCCATAGCTGTAATCTTCGCCCAGATATTCCTTGATCGGCGACAGGGCTTCGCTCTCGCTGAACTTTAGGATCGCCTCGCGAATGACGTGGACTTTCTCGAGCGAAACGAAATCGTCGAGGCTCACCTCGCCGGTCGCGATAAAGCGGGCGAGATGATTCTCGATCGTGCTGAGAGCGAGGCCTCGTTCTTTCGCGATCTCAGCGATCGATTTACCTTCGCGATACATATCCAGCGACGTGTGATAGGTGTCTTTTCCCAGTACATCGCGTTTTGTTCGCTTACGCGGCTCGCGTCTTGACGATTTTAGGCCGATGCGCGAGGTGAGGCCGTTCGCGAGGCAGTATTTTTTGATCTCGCCGAGAAAATCCGCGCCGTATTTGTCGAATTTGAGATCGCCGACGCCTGAGATCTTTCGCATTTCCCAATCGTTCTGCGGCAGATATGCCGCCATTTCGACGAGTGTTGTGTCGGAGAAAACGACGTATGGCGGCACGTTTTCGTGCTTTGCAAAATTGGCTCGCAGCTTTCTTAGTTCGTCGAACAAGTCTTGTATGTACGGATGCGAAACGTCGGCGACGAGTTTCGTTTTCTTCTCTTCCTTGATCTTAATTTTTATGAGTTCGACCGGAGTTTTCCCTGCCAGCACGTCCATGCTTGCTTCGGTCAGGACGATGATCGGATATTCGCCTTCGGTCTGAGCGAGATAGCCCTGAGCGATCAGATCTTTGAAATAGCTGAACCAACTGTCCTTCGAAATATTGGCTCCGACGCCATAGGTTTTGATATTTTTATGCTCGTCGCGGATCGTTTTCGCCCGCGAACCACGCAGAAAATCGATGAGATAGCTCATACCGAATCGCTGATCTGTTCGGTAAACTGCACTGAGCGCCTTTTGAGCGATGACGGTGCCGTCGAAACGCTCGACGACCGTTGTGCAGTTGTCACAGTTGCCGCAATCGGTAGTCGTTTCCTCGGAAAAGTAGTTGAGCAGAAAACGCCGACGGCACGTCGTCAGTTCGCCGAATTTGCCCATCTGATCGAGCTTTTTGAGCATGATCGCGGACTGTGCTGCGTTGCCTTCGACCGCGGCAAAGCCTTTGAGTTTGAGCACATCGGCCCAACTAAAAAACAGCAACGCGTCACTCTGCAAACCGTCACGGCCCGCACGACCGGTTTCTTGATAATAGCTTTCGACATTCTTCGGCAGATCCATGTGAACGACGAACCGAACGTTCGATTTGTCAATTCCCATACCGAAGGCGATCGTCGCGACAATGATCTTTGTCTCGTCTCTAAGAAAAGATTCCTGATGCTTGTCGCGCGTCTGCTTGTCGAGCCCAGCATGATACGACAACGCACTAAACCCTTCGTCCCGCAGATCGGCCGCGAGCGAGTCGACCGAACTGCGGCTCAGGCAGTAGATGATGCCGCTCTCATCCTTTCGTTTTTCAAGGTAATCAAGAAGTTGGCCGTAAGAATTTCGCTTTGGCTCGACGCCGTAATAGATGTTCGGACGATTAAAACTGGAGAGAAAAAGCTCGGCGTTTGGGATGTTGAGCCGTTCGAAAATGTCTTTGCGAACGAGTTTGTCAGCCGTCGCAGTGAGTGCGATGAGCGGAATGTTTGGGAACTCGTTCTTAAGCGTCGCGAGCCGCAGATATTCCGGCCGAAAATCGTGTCCCCAACTCGAAATACAATGTGCCTCATCGATCGCAAACAGCGATATATCTATCTCACGCAAAAAATTGAGAAACTGATCGCCGCTCTGCAAAAGCCGTTCAGGAGCGACATACAGCAGCTTCAGTTTCCCGCTCCGAACATCCTGAAAAACCTCAACCTGTTCGCGATTTGTCTGTGTAGAATTAAGAAATGCCGCCTCGACGCCATTCGCCCGCAAGGCGTCAACCTGATCCTTCATCAACGCGATCAGCGGAGAAATAACCACCGTCAAACCGTCAAGCATCAGCGCCGGAATCTGATAGCACAGCGATTTCCCGCCGCCCGTTGGCATCAGAACAACGCAGTCCTTGCTCGCCAAAACCGCCCCGATCGCCGCTTCCTGATTCATCCGGAATTCGTCGTAACCGAAGCGGTGTTTGAGTATCTCGCGTGCTTTTTCGATCATAAGATCACCGCAAAACACCATTCGAAGCCGGAAACCGGATCTCGCGAACGTAATGCTTGCCGCCAAACGTATCAATGAACACGATCCTATCCGGAGCGACGAACGACGGGCCGACCATAAGTGAGATCCGGGCCTTTCGCACATCATTGCCATCGCGAATTCCGCTCAAGCCGCCCACGACCAAACGGGGCTTGTCCGTCACAACGAAAAGGTTTCCGTCCTCGTAGGTCTGTAGATTACTCTCGCCGCCCGCAACAAAAATATCGCTGGCGTCATTTCCAAACGCACCTTCGTCCCAGCCGAATGACCGCCAGAGCCCATTCTTTTTTGATCTCGTCAGACTGTTTTCCGCAACATTAACAACAAACGGCGGCAGCAACGCAGTTGCGGAAAAGTCTTTTCGGTCCACCTCGTAGAGAGTGAACCGCGAATTCCCTTTTTCATCCGCCTTTTCTCGCCGCAAAAAACAAAGTTTCCGGTTCGGTGTCGCAAACCAACCGGCGCCGATCTCGTCAGCGTCAATGAGGCCCGGAAGTGTGAATTTGCTGACCTTCGTTGTCCATCTTTTCTTGACCTTCGTTCCGTGTGCTACAGCGATATGCCCTACCTTCGCCTTTAGATCGAAGGGCGTTAGAACAAGGACGAATTCCTCGTCGTTCAGTGCTGCAAAGCTCGAAACATTGAACGATCCTTTCAAGCTCGCGGGCATCGAAACTCTCATTGTTTCGAGCTTTTTTTCTTCGACGGTCTTGATCGTAAGCGAGAACGCTTCGGCCTTTAGTATGGTCTCTTGGCCTTGGGACAGCTTACCTTCGGACGACCAGTCGATCTCTACCACGCGGGGCTCGCCTTG
>JANLTF010000213.1:0-3658 GCA_031362825.1 Acidobacteriota bacterium
TTCAACTTCGGCCGCGGCGGCAGCGAAGGCGACCGCGTCTCGCTCGAAATACAGGATTCGTCCGGCACGAATAGTGCAAACCATGCTGTTCCCGCTGATGGCAACCGCAGCCGGCTACAGAGTTATATTTGGAACTTAACAACGCCAAACCGCGACGCGACGCTCGACAGCACCGTCCTTCTTCACGAAATGACCCACGGCCTGACGAACAGGCTGCACGGAAACACCTCCGGCCTCAACTCAAACATGGCCCGCGGCATGGGCGAAGGCTGGTCCGATTTTTATGCGTTGGCTCTTTTGTCCGAGCCCGGCGACGCTCCGTGCGGCACGTTCGCGATCGGCAGTTACATCGTTTTCGGCGCCATTCCAGCAAATTATTACTATGGTTTACGACGATATCCGGTAGCGAAGATCTCATGTCTTGGACCGAACGGGCTGCCCCACAATCCGCTGACGTTTCGCAATCTGAATGTAAACAGTTGCGCCAATCTGCCCGGGGCTTTTCCTCAATCGCCGAACGCCTCGACCACGTGCGATCAGGTTCACAATGCGGGCGAAATATGGGCCGTGTCGTTGTGGGAAGCCCGCGGCGTTCTGATCGACATTCACGGGGCGGTAGAGGGCAACCGCCGAATGCTGCAGTACACCACCGATGCGATGAAGCTGTCGCCGTTGAATCCAACTTTCCTACAGGCCCGCGATGCGATAATCATTGCTGCCTCCGCCATCGGCGGCGTAACCGACGCAAATGCCGTCCGCGAAGGATTTCGCCGACGAGGCCTCGGTTTTAGTGCGTCGATCCAGGGAACAACGCCCGCGGCCGTGACCGAGGCGTTCGACCTTGCGCCGAGTCAGGTCCGTTCGCCGTTCGATTTTGACGGCGACGGCAGCACCGACGTTTCCGTATTTCGCCCGTCCGAAGGAAACTGGTACTTACAGCGAAGTTCTCAGGGTTTCGCCGCATTTCATTGGGGCGTTTCGACCGACAAACTCGTCCCTGCCGATTACGATGGTGACGGAAAAACCGACATCGCCGTCTTTCGTAAAAGCGAAAACAGTACCTGGTACATTTTCAACAGTGCAAGCAATACGGTTCGAAGCCTAAACTGGGGCGCAAGCAATCTCGAACAGGCGATATTGTTCGACACGGTCGTTCCGGCCGACTATGACGGAGACGGGCGGGCCGATCCGGCTGTTTGGCGGCTAACTGATAATCTCAGCGAACCAGCGAGATTTCTGATCTTGCAGAGCTCGAACGGACAAGGACGTGTCCGCCAATGGGGTCTTTTTTCTGATGCTCCCGTTCCGGCCGATTATGACGGCGATCAGAGAGCCGATTTGGCAATATTCCGTGTTTCGTCGGGCCAATGGTGGATTGAGCGGAGTTCGAATGCGTCCGTTTTTGTCATGCAGTTTGGATCGAGCGGTGATAAGGCAGTTCCGGGCGATTACACCGGCGATGGAAGATCCGACATCGCCGTTTGGCGGCCAACGACCGGCGAATGGTATGTGCTGCGAAGCGAAAACAACAGCTACTACGCGTTCCCGTTCGGCATATCGACCGACCTTCTCGTTCCCGGTGACTACGACGGAGACGGGAAATACGACGCCGCCGTTTTCAGGCCGTCAACGTCGGTCTGGTACGCACTACGTTCGACAGCAGGCCTCAGAATCCAACAGTTTGGCCTCAACGGCGATCAGCCGGTGCCCAACGCCTATGTGCGATAACCCGTTTTGCATGAAGCCGAAGCGATCTTTAACGCGGATTGAGCGGATCGAGCAGATAAAGACGGATTTTTTACTAGGATGCGTTAAATCCGCCTAATCCGCTCGATCCGCGTTCAACACAACTTCTCGACCTTCCGCGCAAAAGCGGAAAGAGATATCAAATCTATTCGTGTCCATTCGTGTTTGTTCGTGGCTAAGATCTTCTAATTCTCCGGCTCGTCTGCCGACAAGGCTGCGTCGATGTCTTTTTCGAGCTTTAGACGAAGCTTATCAACCAGCATGTCCGATTTGGTCAGGGTCAGGGCGAGGCTTCCGCGGGTCGTCTGGATCTCGCTGAGCAGAGATTCGAGGTTGCGTTTTTCCGAGTCGAGCGATTTTTGACGCAGTTCGCGGATCTCTTCCGGTTTCATCGAGCCTGAAAAGATCGAGGAACGCGAGATCGCTTCAGGCCGCAGGTCGCTTGAGATCTGATCGAGCCGGGTCTTGACCGAATTTTCCTTTTCGATCATCTCAAAAAGCTGTTTTCTGAGGGATTCGCTACGCTGTTCGGCGCGTGTCAGGATGTCGAGATTTAGCAGCAGGCGTTTTTGCTGTTCGTCATATTCGTTGATGCGGCCCTGCTCGAGCTTTTTGAGCCGCGCATTGAGGTCTTTGATCTTCTGTACGTTCGGATCTACCGCCGGTTCGTCCTGTTTTTGCACCGGCACGACCGCGACAGGATCGAGCAATTCGCGGTCATTTGCCTGGCTGATGATCTGTGCGTCGCCGATCGGCGGCGTAGGCTGCGTAACAGCGACCGTCTTCTTAACAGGCTTCTTTCGCCGCGTCTGTGCGTCGGAAAACGAAGAAAATGCAGCAATCACGACGATCGCCGCTGCGAACAATTTGAACAAGTTTGAAACTCTCATATCTTCTTCTCTTTCGCAGGCTTATCAGGAATAAAATCCCCGCGAACCAGCTCGACCGCATTCTTAGCGAGCCCGACAAACGGTATCGCATCAATGCCCGAATTTACCAGCCCGTTGACTACGCCTTTGCTACGTATATCGCTGCCAACCAACACGACGGCGACGACCGCACCGCCAAACGGCACCATCTTGGCTACGCGTTTCGCCACCTGCCAGCCGCCGGCGTGGACGAGCTTCCGTTTTATTGAGTGCTTTTTCTCAGCCATCGTGTGTAAAGTTTAACCTTGCAATAATCCGATGACAAAAGCATACTTTTGTTTGCACGAAAAAGCTCAGTAAAAGTTGCGGTTTAACCGAAGTAAATGGCCCTTAAGATCGAAAAGCTCTCAAAACGATACGACAATACGTGGGCTCTCCGCGATGTCGACTTGGACGTTGCCGATGGTGAGATCTTCGGCATTTTCGGTGGAACGGCGTCGGGAAAATCGACCCTGCTGCGTCTCATTGCGGGACGGGAAAAGTCGAACGGCGGACAGGTCTCTTACGACGGCAATGGCATTTCCCTTGTCGAAAACGAACCACCGACCGGCGTGACCGCGATCTTTCGCCGCAAGGGAGCGGAATCATCAACCGGCGAGCAACGCGTCGCCGCTTTTCGCAATTCAATAGAAAAACGTGCCGGTCTGCTGCTTCTCGACGATCCGTTTTGCGGCATCGACGCCGTTGTCCGGGATCAGTTGATACGTGAACTCGCCGAAGAGGCGAAACAAAATGGCTCGACGGTCGTCTTCGCGTCAAACGATTACGAACAGATCGCGTCCATTTGCCACCGCGTTGCGGTCCTCGTCAAAGGCGAGGTCGCTCAGGTCGGCTTTCCGCAGGAAGTTTATGAGAATCCGGCTTCGACCGCCGTCGCCGCCATCGTCGGCCGCAACAACCTCTTCGCCGCCCGCCGCCTGACCTCGACAAACGCCGATCTGCCCGAGTTCAAAACCATCGATGGCAGCCACCGGATCGTCGCT
>JANLTF010000225.1:0-1662 GCA_031362825.1 Acidobacteriota bacterium
CCGTAGAGGGAGCGGGGCTCGACAATCGCTCGCATCTTCAAATTGGCAGCGTGCTAACTTCCCTTGGCGACTATGCGACCGCCGGTTCGGAGATCCAGATGGCGCTTGACGGTTTCACCCGCGAACAATCGGCTGATCCTAATGACACCAGCATCAATTATTATCTCTGGGCCGCAAACAAACGAATGGCAATACTCAATGATTCTTCTGGAAACATAAGGAAAGCCGCCGAATATGCCGAAAGATCGAGAAGTATTATCGAAGCACTGCTCTCAACAAGCCCAAAAGACAGAGGTTACAACAGAAATGCGGCACTTACTCTAAATTTGTTGGGCTCGATATTGATGCAAGATCAAAAAGACACCCGATCCGAGGCACTTTTTCGACGCGCCTTAGATCTTAGCGAGCAGGTTTTAAGAGATGATCCGGAATACTTCGAATCAAAAGTTGACGTAGCGAGATCTCATGCATATCTCGGCAGTTCCATGGCGAGGTCGGGAGCAAAAGAATTGGCCGCCGTAAACCTCGAAGAAGCAGTTCGTCTATACGCGTCCGCAATTGACCTAGACAGCGAAAACGCGGTGCTAAAACGCGATTACGCCGAAGCCTGCGCTTGGCTGGCAGCCGCAGTTGAAAAAACAGACGCGTCGCGAGCGGCGGAACTGAAGCAGCTCAGCGTAAGCTTGTGGAACGATCTCAATGTTCACAACAAGCTAACCTATTCGGACCGAACTCGACGTTTGGCGGCATAGCGATCGAGAATGAAGTCGGAACACCTCTCGTTTTCTGCCTGACACCTAAGTTTTAACGGTCTTTGGTCGGCGGCGAAGGCGGATTTGCCGACTTGCGCCGCCAGCCGCCGCTTCCGCTGCCTTCTCTCCCGCCGCCGCTGTGGATGTTTGTGATTAGGCCGGTGATTAATCGATTCGATCAGGCAGGTGATTATCAGTCGATCACGCCGGAGGCAAATTTCGACCGAAAATGCCTTGGTGACGCCCTACTTTCCTCGCGGCACCAAGGCCCAAAATCGGGTTACCAATGCCCATTTTTGCGGTTACCAAGCCTCAAAAACGCGGCACCAAGCCCCAAAAAGCGTTACAAAACCACCTTTTTTGCTCGTTTTTCTCAAATTTGTTGAAAAATTTGTGGTACGTACCACAATTCAACCCCCAAAAATTCCGACACATAAAAAAACACATTTGGTTCACCACCAAAAACGTAAATAACGAATGCGACCCTCCGGGAGAACTGGTTTTTTCGTCGTTAACAGAGGCGGTTCTGCCACGAGCGCATTTTCCTTGATTTTGACCAACTAAAAGCGGACAATCGGTATCTAACTGATTAGTCCGTTGGCCAAGGAATTATTATGAGATTTGCCGGTTTGCGCTTTTGCTTTGGGTTATTTTTGTTGACCGCGACGATGCTCTCGAACGGCTCGGCGGCGCTTGCTCAGTCAAAACCGCAGCGGCCCGACGTTCCGGCCGGCGATGGCAAAAAGAACAACCGTCCCAAGCAGCTCACCGAAGAAGAAAAAAAGGCACTCGAAGAAAAGAAAAGGCTTGAGGAAGAAGAGAAAAACGCGATCATCGACGACATGGTCGAAAAGGTCGATACCAATATCGTGACCGTCGATGCGGTCGTTATCAACAAAAAGTCCGGCGG
>JANLTF010000236.1:0-14584 GCA_031362825.1 Acidobacteriota bacterium
CCGAAGGCCCGTAGATCGACGGGACCGGGATGTCGTTGAGGCGAAGATAGACGGAAAGCTGGCCGCGGTGGTGGATAATGTGGTTCATTACGAATGAACGCATGACCGCGACCTTAGGCATTGTCATATAGACCTGTTCGCCGTTTCGCATTGTCCAGTCAGTCATGAACGTCTCGTCCGGCGTTTCGGCCAAGATTATCTTGGCTTTGGCTATGTGATCGTCGAAGAAAGCGAGCAACTCTTCGCTCGATTTCGGTTCGAACGGAGTGAAATCCATGGTCGAGAAATCGAGAACGTCCTGCTTTAGCGTCTCTTTGGTCCAGCCGAACATCTCGGCACAGTGAACGGCGAGGCGTCCCATCGTCATCGATTTTTCGTGCGGCTTCCAGTCAAATTTCTCCGCCGGAACGCGTTCGAGACACGCTCGACTCACTTTTGCCTCATTATCCAACTCTGCCAAAAACGCCGTTGCGAGGCGGCCTACGCTTGTAGCTGTACTTGTACTCATAATTTTATCTCCTGAAATTAAAATTGAATTATGATAATAACATAAGTTTGCACAGATGCAACGTGTGAAACGTGCTTTTGTTTCTTTTTTTGACGTTGTGACCATGAAGCGAATAGGAGGGCTAGGTACGTTCAAACCAGATTCATTTTCTTTAGAATGTTCTGGAATCGCACGTTAATCCGCACGCTAACGAAACGAGGCTCGTTTTTTATCCAGACGAGCCTTTCTTCGTGCTCGTCAAAGCATTTCTCAAGTGCCGCGAGAGCGTCGCTGTGACGGCCTGTTTCAGCATAGTTCATCGCCAGCGAGTATAAGGCTTTAGAGTCGTTCAAAGATAGGGTCTCGAGTTGTTTTAAGATTATGTCGGACTTTTCAATTTCGCCGGTCTTATAGTAAGAAGCGGCGAGTAGCGAGAGCCACGCGAATGGCGATTTGGTTGGGTCTTTCTGCAGAGTGTTTTCGCTTATTGAAATTACTTCGGGATAACTCTGCTTGTGATAGAGAAAGGTTGCAACGGCTCGGGCCGCAGGATTACTCGCCTTGTTTTCGCGCAAGAAATCTTCCGATTCATTTAATGCCTGATCATATCTGCCCATGGCTTCGAGAATTGGGAATCTCGCGGCAATAACGATCTCCGAAATAGGATCGAGATTGTAGGCGATCTGACTTTCATTCAGAGCCTCGTCTAATCTTCCTAGAACAGAGAGTGTTTGAGCCAGCCGCTGGTGGGCGATCGCATTTTTGGGGCTGAGATCGATGGAGCGTCGGAGGTCGTTCTCTGCTCCTGCCCAATCCCAATCGGAATTTCGCTTGAGCCACCCTCGAACCAAATACCCCTCAGCCAAATTTGGTTCGAGCGCTAGAGCCTTTTCGGCGGCAACTTTTGCCTTGGCGATCGTGTCACGACTTTTCGGGTACGGGATCTTGACGGCAGACGTGGCAAATCCCTCGGCGAGCCCCGCATACGCGATTGCCAAAGTCGGATCGAGCATTACAGCTCGCTGAAACTCATCGATGGCTTTCTCTTCGCGATTTTCGACGGACCTTTTATCGAGGATCATTTTGCCACGCAGATAACTCTGCATCGCCTCAGAGGTTTGAGCCGGCTGGTCGACCTCCAAATTTGCCGATCTGTCGACGTTAGAGAAATATGCGAAGGTCGCCAACGATAAAACAAGTACAACTGAAACAAGTGCGAAAACCCATCTGAACGACCTTTTCTCAAAAGTCGGCTCCGTTCGCTTCTCCACGATCTGGACGACCGGTTCACTATTCTTCGAAATTTCCCTAACCTCAGCGGTAAATCGATAGCCGTGTCGCGGAATAGTTTTGATCAGTTCCTTATTGTCAAAGATCTTGCGCAGCAGCGAGATCGTGTAGTTAATGTTCCCTTCTTCGACGAATGTGTCTTTCCAAACTGTTTCAATTAATTCTTCGCGAGAAACGATCTCGCCTTTTTTTTGAACGAGCAGCACCAGCGTCTCGAGAGCTTTCGGAGAAATAGAAACGAGATCGTCTCCACGCCATAAACTCGGGTCTTCCGCACTAAGACGAAAGTCCTCGAATTCGTAAAAATGTTTAGTATTTGCCGACATTTTTGAAACCAAACAAAAACCTAACAAGTTCCAAAGGACGTGATTTTAGCTTAACGGTATAACTATACACACCGCAAGGCAAAAAAATGAGCACGTCAAATGTTTTTAGTTTTGGAGAAAGAAAATGAAGAAAAATCTTATATTGATCACGTTGAGTTTATTCCTGTCGGCATGTGGAGCGAGCTCTCTGATTCCGGCCGGCATCGCCGGAAGTTCTAAACCGAAAGTCGGTGATACGGTTGTCGCAAAATGGTCCGCCGGATCTTACTACGAGGGCAAAGTGGAAAAGATCGATGGTGCGAAAATGACAATTGGTTGGGAAGACAAATCTCAGTCAACGATTATCGATGAAGCCGATATATATACGATTCCAAAGACCGGAACGACCCCAGATGTAAAACAAGGCGATATGGTTTTGGCCAAGACTGCCTCTGGTACCTATTGGAACGGTGCCGAGATCACGGGTATTGAGGGCGGCGTTTACAAGGTGCGGGTCGTAACAGGATCAACCTCCGTAAACGTCTCGGGCGAAAAAATTATCAAAGCTCCAGCCACGGCCGTCGCCGATTTTAAGCAGGCGGCCAGTTCGACGGACTTTCTGGCCGAAGCAAAAAAGGGCAAAGTGACGATCCCAGCTGACTATAAGCCCAAAAAAGGCGACCCCGTTTTGGCTGAGTGGACGACCGGCAGTTGGTGGGAAGGGACGGTTGATAACATCTCTGGCTCTAACATCTACATTGCATGGCAAGGGAATTTTAAGCCTTCGGCCGTAAACATCGGGAAAATTATCCCAATGCCCACCTCAGCCGACAAGACAATGCCTGCTGAGAAGCAGTTCCTAATAATAAAGCCCGAAAGCGGCTGGACTTGGGTACATGGTCAGGCAACTGCGATCAACGGCAACCGCGTTGAGGTGAAACTTGCCAATAATCAGTCGAAAACGGTCACGGTGGGCGAGTTTGTGTTGTTGAATTAGGCGCCCTCGGAATTCAAAAAGGAGAAACGTAAGATGGCTAAAAATGGTGAAGTGATAAGGCGATTTCTTTTGCTTTCTGCAATGACGATAGCTCTTGCGGGAATTGCTTGGGGACAGAACTCTTTCCGCGAGGGTGATCCGGTTGTCGTACCAGATGGGCGAACGGGAAAGATCGATTCGTTCAAGCCGATGTCCGATCTGGTGAAAGTGCGGCTGGACGACGGCACGAGCAATTTTTTTGTTCTCTCTGACCTCAGAAAGGTCGAAGTGCAAAAACCACAGAACACGAACCCGCCGGAAACATTTCGAGTAGGCGACATCGTTGTCACTCCCGGAAATCCCAAACGACAGCTGAAGATCGAGTCCATCAGCGGCGATTCGGCGGTAGTCCGTTACGGCGTCGGCAGATACAACGTTTTTACAGAAAAGCTGTCCGGACTAATGAGCGTGCAAGCCTGGGAACGAAGGCAGAACATTGAAAAGGAGGCGAAGCTTGAGCGTGCCGGTTTTGAGGACGAAGCCAAGCCTTACACGAACACGATCCGAATGATCGCTCCGTCGTTCAATCCAAAGATCGTGCGCGGTTCGGGTACAAGTTTTAATCCCACACCGGCAACTTATGAGGCGTGGCGAAAGGACCTAACGGCACTCGCCTCTATCTGCCAAAAATACCCAAATCTGACCAATGAGCCCTTCGCCGATGAGCCGACATATGAGAGCAGCATTAGCTATCGCCAGGCCGATTGGTGCGAGATGGCGCGGCAGCGGGATACGCTAATAAAAGGATTTTTGAAAGATGTCGGCTCCGACCAGACCAAATATTCGGTTAATAGTGTGCAGAATCTCCTCAACGAGGCCGAGCGCCAACCGGACGCTGAAATCGGTGACGAACTTCAAGTCCTCTTGTTCAACCGAGCCGCATGGTCGAAAAAGAATCTGGAGAGCTACAAAACTCAGTTCGGCCTGACCGACGCGGACATCGAAACCAAAGTCTTCACCCCGCTCGCCGGAAAGATCAGTGAACTAAAGGAGAGAATTGAAAGCGACAGCTTAAAACCCGGGGCGCCGCTGCCAAAATTCAGCGATCCGTCCCTTGCAGCGACCGTCAAACGCACTTTTACCACCGCCTATCCCGGCGGGCAGGTTCTGAAAATTGGACTCGATTCTGCGAATTGGAGTTTGCGAGACGGGAATAGAAATATTGGCAGCAATTCGGCCGGCACGCAGTATTACCTTAGGATCAAAGGCGCATACCGCATCAGGACCGGTGTCGCCATCGTCCGTTTGCCAAACCAGCCGTACTGTCAAAGCCGTTACATTGAACTGACTCAGCCTAAAAAAGGAGCTGGTTTCGACGCGGCGTGGGCGATGGTGGAAACAAAAGGGAAATATGTGAAGTGTCCATAATTGATAAAAGGGGAATTTATGAAAAAATTAGTAAATTTGGCGGCGGTGGGCTTGATGATGCTGTCGCTGGGCGGATGTTCAAGCAAAGTAACCGGGCCTTTCTCAGGTAAGGTCCGTGCGTCGGGCCTAATCGATAACGTGATCGACGGAGTCAAGTACACCGACAAAAAATCCTGGTCAGATGAGGATTCCACGGCGATCGCACTCGTAAAGGATGATAAAGGCGAGCGAATAGTGAGCCTTGAAGACGTTTCGTTTCTGAATTCATGTGTCGGACTAAAAGAGAACCAGCCCAATCAGAGCTGTGGTATTAGTATCGACGGCCGAAGTGAAACTCTAGAGTTCGATGGACTCAACGTCACACCCGCCTCTGCCGTTGGACCGGGCGGTGCAATGATAAGCATTCAGGGTGTAACGAAACAAAGTAAGACATATGTCGACCTGCTTTTTTCCGGCGTGCCATATGACGGTAAAAAATGAGTCTGGCAGAAGTAACAAATAACCAAGGTACTGCGTTCGACAAGAGGAATAAAAATGAAAAAAACAGGAAAAGGATTTAACCTATTGGTGCTTGCTGTGGCGGTTATCGGAGCGCTCAGCGTGCCGGTAAAAGCTCAGCCAAGTGCGGCGCAGCTCAAGGCCGTAGGGTCCAAGATGGTCGGTTCGGTCGTTTGGAATCGGCCGGGCACGCGCGAGTGGAGCTCGACCTACAACAAGTACGTCTGGAACATTTGGTTTACCGTAAAACGTAAGACCGATCAGCCCGGAGTCTTTTTAACTGTTAGGGGATACTCGTCGTTTAACATCGTCAGTGGCAAATACGTTTACTGGCGGGATTTTACCAACAGCAACAGCTACACAGGTATTCCGAACCCGACCGAGGCTGATTTTCAGGCACTGATTAAACAATTCGGCGCTGAACGGATGCTGGATCCGCACTCTCAAGTACTAAAGGTGGGCAATATCGAATCGCTCAAGCTCGCGCCCGACCCGCAATACGAGTGGCATTTGATGACCTCCGTTTCATTCACCATCGTTGCCGTCTTTATCAAGCGGGTGAATGGCAGCGCCTATCCACCTGAACGCGGAGAACAATCGATACGTGTCCGTCTATATAGCGACGACCCTAAATCAGCGTGGAAAAATATCGTTGGCATTCCCAAAGATTGGCGTCCCCTCTAGCACCGATAATGACGCCAAGATCGAGTTTAAAACTGAATGATCAGTCATTGGAGAAAGATGAAAAAAATATATTTAATTTTGGGATTGTGCTTGCTGTTGAGCGGGTGTGGCGGCGGTGTAAGCGGAACTGGCGGTGGGACGAGCGGTGGCGGTACCGAGGTTCCAACCAAGCTTGACGTTAAGGCCGGTAAAGATTTTGAGCTCGACAAAAACGGGGTTGTATATTTATCGGAAATGGCATTTACTGCTCCGGGCAAGGCTCCGATCAAATCGTCGTCACACTACCTCTTTTTCGCGAACTTTGAGCTCGATGCGAGCAATCCGCGTGAGATGCGAAAAGATCTGACAACGCCCGATCAAACCCGCGTTGAGATTCAACTGACCGGCGAAGATGGAACCAAAACCGACTCACCATTCAAGGTCGGAACCTACAGTGCTCTGGCCGAGAATGTAAACGGCGTCCGACTCGTACGTATTAGCACATTCGCAGACGGCAAGCAGACGCAGACCGATTTTAAAGTAATGAACACGAGCAAGAAGGCGACCGGCGACCTCAAGATCACTGCGGTAACGGCGGACAGCGTTAGCGGCGAGATCAACGTCACCGACGGTGCCAAATCGATCAAGGGAACATTCACTGCAAAGCTGCCTACGCCGAAGAAGTGATCGGAAACCGGCTCAGGTCTTAAGGCGGCCGGGTTAGAGTTACTTCAAAAGATTCTTTGCAATTACAACACGTTGAATTTCGGACGTTCCTTCGCCGATGGTGCAGAGTTTTGAGTCGCGCCAGTATTTTTCGGCTGGGTAATCTTTGGTGTAACCGTAGCCGCCGTGGATCTGGATGCTTTCTTCGGAGACTCGAACGGCGGTTTCGGATGCGTAGAGTTTCGCCATTGCACTCTTTTGCGTTACGGGCTTCCCGGCGTCTTTGGTCGCGGCGGCCTGTAAGGTCAATAGCCGCGAGCATTCGATCTGTGTTGCCATATCGGCGAGTTTGAACTGGATCGCCTGAAAATCTGCTATCGGACGGCCAAACTGCTGGCGCTCCTTGGCGTATTTTACCGCGGCTTCATAAGCTCCCTGGGCGATGCCGACCGATAGAGCCGCGATCGAAATGCGACCGCCGTCGAGGACCTGCATGCACTGCAAAAAGCCTTCGCCCTCGTTGCCGAGAAGGTTTTCGTCGGGAACGTAGCAGTCTTCGAATACGACCGACGCGGTTTCTGAGGCACGCATTCCGAGCTTGTTTTCCTTTTTGTCGCTACGGAAACCTTCCATTGATTTATCAAAGATAAAGGCCGAAATACCGCGATTGCCTTTTTCTTTGTCGGTGACCGCGACGGCGACGAGCGTGTTGCACGCGATGGCATGAGTGATGAAGTTTTTGGAACCATTCACGATCCACCCTGCGCTTGGAGTCCCTGCTTTAGCAGGCTCTTCGCTGAGAGTTGGCCGCCTGAAGGCGGGACTCCGAACGGCGTTGGTTCGCGTTCCTGCCGAATCCGAGCCGGCCTGTGATTCGGTCAATCCCCAGGCACCAAAGCTCTCGCCGGTGACGAGCGGCACGAGATACTTCTGTTTCTGCTCTTCGCTGCCGAACATATACAGATGATTTGAGCAGAGCGAATTGTGCGCAGCGACCGACAAACCGACGCTGCCGCAGACGCGGCCGAGTTCTTCGATAATGGTCGCGTATTCGACATAGCCCATTCCGGCACCGCCGTATTCTTCGGGGAAAAGGATGCCCATCAGGCCGAGTTCGGCGAGTTTCGGACGCAGCTCGACAGGGAAATGCTGCTCTTCGTCCCATTCCATCACATGCGGTTTGATCTCGCTCTCGGCGAATTCCCGGATGCTGTTTTTGATCTGTAATTGCTCTTCGGATAATTCGAAATTCATAAATGCTCGGTATAACAAACAATTATGTTTGCATAACGCATCGTTTGAGGCAAATTTCGTCCGGTAAGAATGCTTTCGGAATAACTGAGAACTGAAAACTGATAAGTGAGAAGTCCGGACGCTGCACTTTTAACGCAACCCTTACTCCGAAGCGCTCTTGCTGTTAATCTAGTGATCATGAAATGGAAAGAAAACCTGCTGACTACCGACGACGAGATTGGGGAGTTATTGCGAAACACAAAAACCATCGCCGTTCTTGGTATCAAGCCCGAAACTCATGCGGGCCAACCGGCACATTACGTGCCGAAATATATGGCTGGTTGCGGATACGAGATAATTCCCGTGCCGGTTTATTATCCTGAGGTGACCGAGATACTGGGTAAGCCGGTCTATCGGAATTTGAGCGAAGTGCCCGGCGAGATCGATCTGTTGAATGTTTTTCGGCGGTCGGAGGACATTCCCAAACATACGGCTGAAATATTGGCGAAGAGACCGAAGGCGGTGTGGTTTCAGCTTGGGATTCGGAACGACGAGGTCGCTGAGACTCTGGCCGAAGCTGGGATCAAGGTCGTACAGGATCTGTGCCTGATGGTCGAGCATCGGGCGTTGTTATAGCAAGTTCAGAGTGACGCCTTTAGGTGTTTCTTGTGTGTGTCATAATATGGCTTTTTGTTAATTGTCAGGCGTTTAAAACCTAAAGGCCTCATTCTTAGCTGTATAAAAGTGACAATTTGCGGTGTTTTTGTGTCGCCGCGATACAGATTTATTTTCGAGTCAAGTCGCGTTCCATTCCTGCCGTTTCCAGGACGTGAACTAAGATAGCGACCGCATTTGAGCCGCGTCAGTCACCTCCTTGTAGGGCCTCGATGGCTATAACATCAACGATCTCCGAAAAATATCGCATTTTGTTGCCGATTCCTAAAAATTTTGCTTGACATCGTATCCTAGTGAGATATCATAGATGATACAAAACATTAGGAGTAAAATACTATGGCAATGCAATGGGAAGTTTTTAGAGGCGGACAGACGAAGCCGAGTAGCGAGAGGCTTTCGGTTTCGATAAACAGGAAAGGCGTTTTGACCGTGAGCAAATATGCTTGTGAATTGCTCGGGAAGCCGGAAAAGGTCTTGCTGATGTTTAACAAACGGGATTCCGTGATCGGGCTTTCACCGACGCACGCGGGCGACGACGACGGATTTGACGTAAAACTCGGAAGCGGCAGGCACAATTATTTGGTGCATATCACGCCATTCTGCCGCCACCATAACATCAGCGTCGAGGTGACCGAGCGATTTGCGAAACCTGGACTCACGAGCGAAGGCTACCTAACGCTCGATCTGAAGGAAACGATAGACGTGAGTATTCGGAAGAAGCGAAAGGAGACGCGGTTGTGACGGGCCTGGCGTGCTGGCCGTGCGAGAAGAACACACTCCCTACCGGTCGTTTCTCTGCTTTGAGGCCATTCGGAATGATTCGAGTTCTTTTTCGGTCAGCGGGCGGCTAGCTCCTACCGGGAGGAATTTGTCGTTGACGGCGCCGATCGAGATGCGCTTTAGTTTAACGACCGAGTGGCCGATGGAGTCGAACATTTTGCGGATCTGCTGGTTGTGGCCTTCGAGCAAGGTGACCTCGTACCAGCCGTTTTTCTCGGTGTGTTTTAGTTCCTTGATGTCGGCCGGAGCGGTTTTGAAACCGTCTTCGAGCACGACGCCGCGACGGAGTTTGTTGATCGCGACGGTCGTTGGTAGGCCTTTTACTTTGACGTCATAGACCTTCGGGATCGTTCGCGAAGACGAGACGAAGTTAGTAAACTCACCGTCGTTGGTAAGAATGATCAGACCCTCAGTGTTGTAGTCAAGCCGCCCGACGGGATGAAGGCGGCCGTGGCCTTTGACGAGATCGACAACGAGTTTTCGGCCTTCGGGATCGGCGGCGCTTGAAAGATACGCTTTTGGTTTGTTGAGAAGAATATAGACGTGCTCGCGGTTGGCGAGTTTGGTGTTGATCAGCTTGCCGCGGACCTTGATGTGGTCCTTTTCAGGGTCGGCCTTTGTACCCAGCTCGGTGACGATCTCGCCGTTGACCGTTACATCACCGGCCACGATCAAAGCTTCTGAAGCCCGCCGCGAAGCGATGCCCGCCTGGGCGATAAGTTTTTGTAATCTTTCCTGCATAAGAACATTGAACCACATAGGTACATAGAACACATAGTCCGACCAATTCGCCTATATGATCCGTGCTTCGGCTCTGGCCTGTATATATTTGTTGGCTTCTAGAACTGTTTTGGTATAAGCGGACCACTGAGAATTTGTTTTTGAAGTCAGGATCGCATCATCGCTAAATTTCAATCTTAGCCTAATGTCATAGACAAAACTCTCGGGATCAGTATTCGCCTCCATTGCATTAACGTAAAATCCATCGCTTACTTCATCAAACGAATATTGAAGAACGGCTCGGTGAAACCAGCGGTTCCGCATGACATAAATAATTTTGTTTTGGCTATCTACGCGGGCAGTAGTTATCGAAGCGGATATGAGGATGTAGCAGCCTAACGCGATGATAGCAATCAAGACAACTTCCCATCCAATGTTTGGCTCTACATTTCTTAACCAATATTGCAAAACGTCCCATAGAAACAAACTGGCTGCGGGAAGTAGGCACGCCAATCCCTTAACGTAACGAAGGTATGGAATCTCAGTAAACGTGAAAGTCGTTGCCGATTTTCTTGAGGTAAGCACCGTAAGTCTTTTTTACTTAGGAAACAAGATCTTCGAAGTCTTCAATACTCGGAAGTTCCGAGAGGTCGTTCAAACCGAACTGAATAAGAAAATCTTTTGACGTGCCGTATTGCATTGGGCGGCCGACGGTTTCTTTGCGGCCACGGGCAACGATGAGGCGTTTGTCGAGGAGTGTTTTTATGGCGGAGGCGGACTGGACGCCTCGGATCTCGAGGATCTCGGGGACGGTGACCGGCTGTTTGTAGGCGATGACGGCGAGCGTTTCGAGTGAGGGAATTGAGAGCTTGGCCGACGGACGCGTTTTGAGGAAGCGGCGGACTTCCTCGTGAAAATCGGTCCGCGTCGCGATCTGCCAGCCACCGGCGATGTCACGGATCTGGAGACCGCTCTCTCGTGCTTCGTATTCGCTCTTGAGTTCTTCGACCGCTGCCCGGACGCTTTCGCGGTCTTCGTCGAGCACTTCGGCGAGCAGCTTGACGGTCAGCGGTTCGTCGGCGACGAAGATCAACGCCTCGACCAGAGCGACGAGTTCGCCCGGCGTCCGCGTTTGCTTTTCAATAACCTCTAAAACTTCCAAATCCATAAAAATAACTTAGCCGCAGATTTTCGCAGATGACGCAGATAAATCCAAATACCTATCCACATTTCTATCCGCGTTATCTGCGTTTATCTGCGGCAAAAAACTTCTTATTAAGCTAAACCTTCTTTAATGTCACGTCGCCGAATGTCACGGCCTGGACGAGTTTAACGCTCTCGGTCCGGACGATCTCCAGCACGGCGATGAATGCTGTGACTAGTTCGCGTTTTGAGTGCATTTCTTCGAAAAACTTTAGCATGCTGATCTCGCCGAGTTCGAAGATGCGTTTTTTGAGTGTCTTAAGCATATCAGCGAGTGAGATCTCTTCGCGGGCGATCTCCATTTTTACTTCGTCAACGTGCCGGGCGACGATCTTTTGGAATACCGTGAGCAGGTCGAAAACGCTGGCGTCGATCTCGGCGTTATTGTCGTCCGACTCGATCGGGCCGCGAGTGAAGATCGCGTCTTCGATAGTGACGCGTTCGTAGAGCATGCCGGCGGCGGACTTGAATTTTTCGTATTCGAGCAGCCGATCGACGAGTTCACGTCGCGGGTCCTCGATCTCTTCTTCCTCGCCGGCAAACGGGTCGCGCGGCAGCAGCATCTTCGATTTGATCTCGATCAGCGTTGCCGCCATCACAAGAAAATCCGCCGCGACCGAGATGTCGAGGCGTTTCATCAGGCGAATGTACTCAAGATATTTCTCGGTAATGCGGGCGATCGGGATGTCGAAAATATCGGCTCGTTCCTGCCTGATCAGAAATAAAAGCAGATCGAGCGGGCCGGCGAAATCACCGATCTTGATCTTCAGATCGTCCGACGCACCGCCGACGATAGTTGCCGTCTCGCGGTGAAAATCGAATGTATATTGTTCAGGCTCTTCGCTCAAATGTACTTTGTCTCTCTCAAATAGATTATGTAATCGATCACCGGCGGAGCAAAGCCCGACTCGCGGAGTTTCAGCATAATATTGCCGCGATGAATCGAAGAATGTATCACGACATGCGACAGGATCTCGCGATAAGTGTTCTCGACGCGTTTGCCTTCGCTGGTGCGGTAGCGTGCGACGATGTCGAGGCCTTCTTCGTCAAATCCGCGTAGGAGCTTTTCGTAACGCTCGGCGGTCGCTTTCGCGAGTTCGCCGCATTCCCCAACGGTCAGGTCCGGGAAAAAGTCGAAACCCGTCGAATCTTTGCCGTATAAACGCTCGAAATATTCGTGTTCGGTCGTCACCAGATGAGCGAGTATCTGCGTCGCGCGTTCCGAAATGTTCTCTTTTAATGCGACAACGATTCGCCTGTTGGCCCAATCATTGTAGCGAAAGAGTTCGCGAAGGTGTTCTACCGTGTTCATTGGCTAATCCGCGGCATGAGCTTTGAGTTCTTCGAGCGTGACGACGGTCAGGGCGGCAGCGTGGGTTGATTCGAGAACGACCTGCGGTGCCATGCCATCTTCTAGTGCTTGTTTCCAACGCAGCATGCAGAGGCACCATTTGTCGCCTTCCTTGACGCCTGGGAACGCGTACGGGGGCATTGGTGTCGAGAGGTCGTTCCCGACGGCTTTTGAATACGCAAGAAACTCGTCCGTAGCCTTGATGCACACCGTGTGCCTGCCCGTGTCGTCAACGCCCGTGCGGCAATATCCGTCGCGATAAAAACCGGTCATTGGATCGGTGCAGCACGATTGTAGCTCGCCGCCGAGTACGTTCTTGGGTTTTACGTTGTGTCCGTTGCCATTGCCGTTGCCGTTTGTGTAGCTCATTTTTTTACCTCAGAGGACGTGGCTTTTTCGATCGTGTTCTCGCCGGCATTGTCCTTAATTATCGGTCGCTTTCCGTTGACGAACCGAGTATACGTCACGTTATTCTTCGCCCCGTTTATGGTGAATTCAAGAGCAGCGTCGCTAATTATCTGATTTCCGTCGCCGTTGATCGAGATCTGCCGGCAACCGCCTTTTATAGTGACCACATTATTGCTTCCGTTGATCATGACGCTGTTAAATTTCGGGCAGGCAACAGATTTCTTGAGATCGCGGCCGCTCACCGTGACCATATCGCCTTGCACAGAAATATCGACCTGTACCACGTCGGCAGGGTTGATCGGCTCCTCAGGCGGCTCGGGTGAACGAGTCGGCGTTGGGGTGCCGCTGAACTTTTCCATCTCGCTCCTTGCCGTCCCGCTTCGCATGTCGCATCCGGCAAATGACGAAAAGAAGATCAGAAAACATATTGTGAGCAATATTCTCATGTCTTAGCTCCCTGGAACAGCTCTAACGCCTTTTCGATCGGACGGGCGAGAACAGCCCGATCGCCGACCTCGACTATCGGCCGCTGAATGATGCTCGGATATTTGACCATTGCCGCGATCACATCCTTGTCACTCGAATCTTTGTCGATACCGGCAAGTTTGAAATCAGGCTCGGCCCGTCGGAGGACGTCGAAAGGCTTGAGGCCGGTTTTATTCAAGACCGTTGTCAGCTTTGCTTCGGTAAAGGGCTCGATAAAGTAATTGACCTTTTTCCAGTCAATGCCGTTAGCCTCAAACAGCTTGTTGAGTTTGCGGCAGGTTGTGCAGGTTGGTTTTTCGTAAACTGTGATACTCATCTATTTGATCCCTGTTTTTTGATAGACGTCGGCGAGCGTCGCGGCGGCGATTGTTCGAGCTTTTTCGGCTCCTTTTCTTAAGATCGCGGCGAGGTCTTGGTTGGTGTAATTATTCACGCGTTCCTGAAAAGGGCGGAGGAATTCGATCGTGGCTTCGGCGAGTTCGCCTTTGAATAGGCCGTAGCCTTTTCCTTCGAAGTTGGCGATGCATTCTTCGGCGGATTTGCCCGTGAGAAGGTGATAGATCGTCAGGAGATTGGCGATCGCGGGCCGTTCAGGGTCGAAGTTAATTTCCGTGCCGCTGTCGGTGACGGCGCGTTTGATCTTTTTGGTGATCGTGTCGGCGTCGTCGAGCAGGAAGATCGAGCCGTTCGGGTTCTCGTCGGACTTCGACATCTTTTTCGACGGGTCGAGGATCGATTTAATGCTCGCACCGGCTTTCGGTATATACGGCTCAGGCACTTTAAACGTCTCGCCAAAGTCGCGGTTAAATCGCTCGGCGAGGTCGCGACAAAGTTCGAGATGCTGCTTCTGGTCCTGGCCGACGGGTACGAGATCGGTTTGATAGAGCAGGATGTCTGACGCCATCAATATTGGATAGGTGAAAAGGCCGACACCTGCACGTTCCGTGTTGCCTTTACCCTTATCCTTAAACTGCGTCATTCGCTCAAGTTCGCCCATACGGGCGATGCACGAGAGAACCCAAGTCAGTTCGGCGTGTTCGGGAACATCAGATTGAATAAAGATCGTTGCCTTCTCAGGATCGACGCCGGCGGCGAGGTAAATGCGTGCGAGGTCTAGCGTTGCTTTGCGGAGCATCGCCGGGTCTTGCGGAAGCGTGATCGCGTGGAGGTTTACTATGCAGTAAAACGCTTCGTACTCGTCCTGAAGTGCCACCCAATTCTTGAGCGCACCGAGGTAGTTACCGATATGAAGCTGTCCTGTTGGCTGGGCGCCGCTGAAAATGCGTTTTTTCATTAGATAGCCAAAATATAGATCAGTCCGTAATAGAACGGTGTGATGATGACGTTGATGACACCTATATATATAAGGCCCATCAGGATGATAAATCCGTATGTTTCAAGCATTTCGAACATCG
>JANLTF010000248.1:0-3334 GCA_031362825.1 Acidobacteriota bacterium
GCAATATCTCGCGGGCGGCCTTGTGCATTTCCTCGTCAAATATAGCGTGACGGGCCTTGCCGGCACGTTTTGCCTGATACATTGCCGTATCGGCGTCACGCATCATATCTTCGGAGGCTAGGTGTTTGCCCGACGCGTGAAGAATACCGATGCTCGCCGAACTGTAAACTTCATGGCCGTCAAGATCGAACGGAATGCTAAATTTTTGTTGGATGCGTTCGGCGATCCGCGTGCCCTCAGCTTCGTCGTATGTTCCCTCGACAAGGATCGTAAATTCGTCACCACCGAGCCGGGCCACGATGTCCGACGGCCGCATACATTCGCTCAGGCGCCCGGCGATACCAATCAAAAGCTGATCGCCGATCAAATGGCCGAGACTGTCATTGACGACCTTAAAGCGGTCAAGGTCAATAAAAAGCACACTGACCTTGTATCTATCATTCACCCGCATTTTTTCGAGCGCCGCTGACAAACGCCCCATAAAGAACGAACGGTTCGGCAGCGACGTCAGGGCATCGTGCGTTGCATCGTGCTGTAGCCTCTCTTCGGCGCTTTTCTTCTCCGTGATGTCCTGTATCTGAAAGATCAGATTGGGCTGTTTTGACTGAATATCGCTCGCCGCCGAAACGCTCCACGAGGTCCAAACGGTTCGTCCGGTCTTGTGGATATAGCGCTGCTCCATCTGCCAACTGGCGATCTTGCCCGTTAGCAGTTCGTGGATCTTGACGAGCGTCAGGCCGAGATCTTCGGGGAGTGTCATCGACTGAAAGTCCGTTTCCAAAAAGTCACTTTCTGAATATCCCAGTATCTCCGTCAAAGCGTGGTTTACCTTGAGCCAGTTTCCTTGCGAGGTTAGCAGACCGATGCCGATCGGTGCGTAATCAAATGCACTCCGGAAACGCTCCTCGGATTCGCTCAACGCTTCGGACTGTTTTTCGAGGATCTTAGCGTATTGCTCGGCCTGCTCGGCCTGCTGCATCGAGATCTCAACATTCTTCATGTACATCCGGTACGACATGAAAACAAAAAAGCAGACCGGAAAAGTCGCTACGATTATGCCAAAACCCATGATGGAGGCAAGATGCACCAATAGGCCGGCACAGGCCGCACCGACAAAATAGGTGAAGAACGACCAAATGTACTTGTTTTTCCAAGTTTCCCAGAACGGGTTTGAATCGCGTAGCGAGCCATAAACCGACGCCAATGAGGTATTTACAAGAAACTGCGACAACGCGATGACCGACAAAGCGATTATGAAGTTTTGCCCGTACTGATTGTCGCCGTGAGGTTGATTTTCGGTGTAAAGCCCTCCTACCTTTAGTGCGATTATCACGGCGCTGGTCGAGATCGCCATCGTCGCCGTGTTAAAGAATACGGTTGTCTTCTTTTTACAGAAACGCCACGAGGTTGCGAACGCTTCCGCCGCAGCAAGGATCACGGCAAATTCGCCACCGAAAAGCAAAAGCGTTAGAAAGATGAATGTCTCCGACGCCGAAATATATGATTTGAAACGCGGCACTTGGATCGTGATCCGCGACCCGATCCCGACGGTAAATGCGAACAGCAAAACCAGATAGACATCGATCTTAAGATAGTCGGCCTTCCAAAAAGACAAAGCAAGACAAACCGCGCCCAATGCGATCACCGTCAACATATAGGTTTTGGTAATTTTAGGGTAGTTCATCTAGCAAATTGTGAGAATTTTTTGCCCTTGCTTGTGATTGCCGGTTCGGGGATTCGATGGGTTGGGAGCCTCTGACCGAACCGGGCTGGTAAAGTGGCATGCATCCGGAATGCAAATGAAAAGGAAGGCCTCGATCTGAAGCCTTCCTAAGTATGAAGCAAAACAAGTAGTTTGTCTATTGTTTTTTCAGATTAAACAAAGAGCGTTTTGCACTCGTCGGTCTTCTTAAATCCGGCTTTCGCGTAGCTTTTGTGGGCGGCCTCGAAGTCAACATTACTTAGCATGCAGATATTCGATGTTCTTCCCAACAGATCGACCGTCAAATTGGACAGACAAGCCGAACCAATTCCCATGCCGCGGTATTTTTCACCGACATAGATGCCTTCGAGATAGATGCACTCGGCGGTCTCGGCGATGATGTCGGCTTTGAAGACGAGCTCGTCACCGTCGGTCACGACGAACACGCGGTTCTTTTCGATGCGGCGGGCGACACGTTTGAGAAATCCCTCGCGGTCCTTCGCCATTGGATCGACACCGCATTCGATGAAAGCAACTTCGGCCTGCGCCTCGGCAACTTCGATCAGGTGCGACATATCGGCGTTCTTAACTTCGCGATCCGCTTTGCGGACCGGGAACGGGAACGATACGTCAAACAGTGCTTCGGTGCAGGTCAGGCGAGGCTGTTTGAGGCCGTCGGTCATTTCCTGCCAGAAATCGTTCGCCGCTTCGCCGCTCGACATAACGAGGTGGATGGGCGTTTCGGATTTACGGGCACATACCGCGAGAGCTCTCAGTGCTTCGTCTGTGCGGGCCTCGACAAGAGTCGAGTGTCCGATCAGAGCGACGCCTTCGAGTTTGCCGTCGGTGCCGCGAAATCCGAAGTATTTACCGCGGTTCAGGTCGCTTTCAATGCCGTTGTCGACAATGAAGCTGGTCATCACCACTGTGTGTACCGGACGGACGGCGAGAAATGCGAGCACTTCGACGCGGTCGTTTTCGGTGAGAAGGCTGAGCCTCCTCATATCCGGGGCCGTTGCCAGCGGGCTGATCGCCGTTTGGCGCAGTTGTAGCGTATTGGCTAGTGTTGTGTGCAGCATATGTTTATCTCCTTATTTGTCTAATAAACAACTACTGCATTGCAGGAGTATCGTCACCAAGAAGCACGCTGTCACCGACTAGTACGCCGTCTCCGACTAATACTCCGTCACCGACCAATACTCCATCACCGACCAAGACTCCGTCGCCGACCAATACTCCGTCCGCGACCAATACTCCGTCGCCAACCAGCACTCCATCACCGACCAAGACACCGTCACCAACGAGTACGCCATACGAAAGGTATGTGGTACCAGCACCGAACGGCTGGCCATTACTCGTCCTGACGTGTCGGTTGACCGTTAGGCCCGTCGTGAAATATGAACTGGTATTGAGCGTGAAGTTGCCTGAAGCAAAATTGACGCCGGTGCCGATCAGGTTCTCGCGTTTGTAAACGGCCTGGAACTGCGACACCAGGTTTGCACCGGAGATCGAGGTGTATTTGCCGAGTACCATCTGTGCCCACGAAGCGGTGTTGTTGCCGATCGTGGAGGTGGTTGCGGGCATCGTCCAGCCGCTGGGGACCGTCGAAGCTCCCTTCCAGAGCGTCTGAAA
>JANLTF010000325.1:0-3279 GCA_031362825.1 Acidobacteriota bacterium
CGACGAGGTCGTAAAACGAGTGATTTCCGCCTTCGTTCTTATAAAAGCTAGTCGCGCCCGAAGCGAGCATCTTCTCGACATTCGCCGGTATCGCCTGGCCTTCGTTACGCATCCGCTCGACCGATTCGGTAACACCAATTGCGTCCCACGCTTCGAACACCCCAACTTCCCAGCCAAAGCCCCACTTGATAGCGTTGTCGATTTCGACGATCGTATCGGCGATCTCGGGGATGCGGTTGGCGGCATAACGCGAGACTCGCGAGGTTGTTTTCCAGAGGAATTCGCCAACGCGGTCGTCTCCCCAAACTAGAGTCTTGACACGTTTCGCTTTGTCCTCGACCCCCTTTGCCGCATCGAGCGACGGGAATTTTGTTTTGACCTGCGGCTTGTATTCGAATGTCGTCAGATCGAGTTCGAGAATAACGCGTTTGCCCTCGGCGTCCTTTGATTTCTTAAAGAACCCGCCTTTTGTTTTATCGCCGAGCAGTTTCTTGTTGAGCAAAGTTTGGATCAGTTCAGGCAGAACAAAGACATCGCGGTCTTCGTCATTGGGAACTGCCGGATAGAGATTATTAGTAACGTGCGCCGTCACATCGAGGCCGACAAGATCCGACGTTCGAAACGTCGCTGACGATGCATGGCCGATGGCTTTGCCGGTCATCTGATCGACCTCGGTCGGCGTCCAGCCGCCCGCGATCATCTCATGGATCGTCGCCATCATGCCAAAAACACCAATCCGATTGGCGATGAAATTGGGGCGATCCTTCGCGGGAACAACGCCTTTGCCTAAACGCTGATCGAGAAAGCCCGAGATCTTGCAAGCGATCTCACCGCTTGTCTTGCTGCCGGGGATAACCTCGACGAGTTTCATATAACGCGGCGGGTTAAAAAAGTGAATGCCGACAAAATGTGCCTTAAAATCATCCGAGAATGGCTCGGCGATCGAATCGATCGGTATGCCGCTGGTGTTCGACGCGATCACCGCACCCGGCTTGCGGTACTTATCGACCTCGGCGTACAGCTTGTGCTTGATATCAAGATTTTCGACGACAGCCTCGATGACAAAATCGCAATCCTTGATCTTTGCAAGATCGTCAGTGAAATTCCCTGTCGTGATCAATTTGGCATTGTCGCCGAGCATAAATGGTGCCGGTTTGAGTTTTTTTGCTGCATCGAACAGCGAATTGACGATGCGGTTTCGCACGGCAGGCGATTCGAGCGTCAGGCCCTTTGCAGCCTCGGCCTCGGTCAATTCGTTCGGCGCTATGTCGAGCAGCAGAGTCGGAATCCCCGCGTTCGAAAGATGTGCGGCGATCCCCGCTCCCATTGTTCCCGCACCCAAGACTGCGGCTTTTGCGATGTTCATAACTTATTTATACGTCCTATTATTAAAGCTATTTGAATAGCGAAAATTATAACTGAATGAACGTTCATTCAGCAAGTACATTTTTGCTGTTTGAGCAATTATTATTGTTTAGAATCTGTCGATCACCTTCACTCCAATTGAAGAGAAGCTATCCATTTTCGTAAGTTCGGTGATTGATTCTTCTAGCGACACAGTTTTCCCTATCAATTTCTGCGGCTGCAATTTCCCGCTCCCTATCATTTCGAGCATTTCGCCGTAGCGATGGGCCTGCATGCCGTGGCTGCCGATTATTTCTAGTTCGCGGCCGATGATCTTGTCGATGGGAATCGGTGTTAGGTGTTTGCCGGATTCCATGATTCCGACTTGGATGTGTTTGCCGCGTTTGCGTAACGACGAGATCGAATTGACGAGAATGTTGGGATTGCCGAGGGCGTCGAGTGAGATGTGTGCTCCACCGTCAGATGTATCGAGGATGGCTTCGATCGGATCGGTATTGTTTGAGTTGATGACGACCTCGGCACCGATAGACTTGGCAAATTCGAGTTTATCGTTATCAATATCAACGGCGATCACCTTTGCTCCGAACGCCGCTGCGATCATTATTGCCGACAGCCCGACACCGCCGCAGCCGTGAATTGCGACCCATTGTCCGGCCTCGGCCTTTCCCTGATCGACGATGGCCCGATACGACGTTGCGAACCGGCAGCCGAGCGACGAAGCGGTGACGAAATCGATCTCGTCAGGCAGACGAACGAGATTTGTGTCCGCATATTCGATCGCTACGTATTCGGCAAAGCCTCCCCACGCGGTAAAGCCGGGCTGGAACTGGCGATCGCAGATCTGTTGGTTGCCCGTGACGCATTGCTCGCAAGTTCCGCAGCCGCAAACGAATGGCAAAGTCACGCGATCACCTAGTTTAAAATTTGAAATTTCAGATCCCAAAGCTACGATCTCGCCCGAGAGTTCGTGGCCGGGAACGTGCGGAAGCTTGATATCAGGGTCATTGCCGACGAGGCCGTGCCAGTCGCTTCGACAGATACCGCATGCTTTGACAGCGAGGACGACGCCCGTTGGTGACGGCGTGGGATCGGCGACATCTTGTATGGTGATCGGACCTTTGAATTGTTCGTAAACAGCAGCCTGCATCCATCGCCTCACTAAAAAACCTGAGTGTATAATTTCTTATATTCTACTTGGATTTACGCGAAAAATCCTTGACATGTTTGCGAAATAATCCGATACTTCTCAAGTCAATAGATACAAATTACGGGTTGGTTTTGTTGAAACCTTTGGGTGAAATTCTCTCAACGACTCGACTGCTCGCCCGACCAAATGGAGATGAACTAATGTTAAAGCGACTGTTTTTGCTACTCTCAATTTTTGTTCTAACCACAACGGCGATGTTCGCACAAGGCTCGTCCGCAACCCCGGCCGCAACTCCTGCCGCTGCATCAGAAGCTAAGCCAAAGAAGCCGGTATTTCGTTCGACGAAAGATCAGGTCAAAGAGGCACAGACTATGCTCAAAGGCAAAAAAATGTTTGACGGCGAAGTGACCGGTGTGTCGAGCCCGGAGTGGAAAACCGCCGTCAAGGCTTATCAAGGTGACAATGGCCTCACCAAATCCGGTTCGCTCAATCGTGCAACGCTCGAAAAAATGGGTATCGCTCTTACGGACAAGCAGAAGGAGATCCCAGTAAATCCCGACCATATCGCGTCCGGTGATTCAAAATCCACCAAGACCGAATCAAAAACCGAAACAAAGACCGAGGCAAAAACCACCGACGGGCCAAAACGTCCGGCGCCGTTTTCGGCAAATAAAGATCAGATAACCGCGCTTCAGACGAAACTGAAAGAAGCAAAGCTTTTTGACGGAGCGGCCGACGGCGAGAGGAGCGACTCTTTTAAAGCTGCC
>JANLTF010000230.1:0-21254 GCA_031362825.1 Acidobacteriota bacterium
CGTCTCGTGATCGACCGTGACGCAAAAGGGCGTGCCTACCTCGTCTTGTCTCGCGTAAAGCTTCCCAATGCCGCCTGTGTCGTCGTAAACGGAACGCATCGATGGCTGCAGGTCGCGTTTTAGCTGTTTCGCAAGCGTCACAATGCCCTCGTTATTTTTGGCAAGCGGCAGCACCGCAACCTTGATCGGAGCAAGCGACGGTTTGAGCTTTAGAATGACACGAACCTCGCCTTTGTCATTGGTCCGCTCGGTATAGGCGTCCATCAAAACGGCAAGCAGCGTCCGATTCACGCCGATCGAAGGCTCGATACAGTAAGGATAGAACCGCTCGTTCGTCTGCGGATCAAAATACGAAAGGTCCTCGGTCGAATCAGGATTTATGCGTTTTCCGTCAGCATCCTCGGGCTTTTTCGAATGAACACGCAGGTCGTAATCCGTTCGATTGGCGATCCCGAGCAATTCGTCGAACTGCTTGTCCTCGTCTTCACGCTCAGGGAAAAATCGATACAGAAAATCGACCGTTCGATCGGAATAATGTGCTAATTCCTTTTCCGTCTGTTCGTAATGAACGATATTCTCGCTGGAAATGCCAAGCGTCCCAAGCCATTCGCCATAAGCATCGATCCATTCCTGATGTATCCGCGGAGCATCCTCAGGCCGGCAAAAATACTCGACCTCCATCTGCTCAAACTCACGCGTCCGGAAAATGAAGTTGCCCGGCGTCACTTCATTACGAAACGCCTTACCGATCTGCGCGATCCCGAACGGCAGCTTCCGCCGCGACGTATCGAGCACATTCTTAAAATTAATAAAGATGCCCTGCGCAGTTTCAGGCCGTAAATACGCCAGTGCCGTCGGATCATCGTCCGACGAAGCCGCACCGACCGTCGTACGAAACATCAGATTGAAATCCTTCGGATCGGTCAGATTCTTAGAGTTGCAGTTCGAGCACATCGCCTTTCCGTCGGTCGGATCAACGTCGAGTTTATCGAGCCGGAGCCGAGCGTTGCAATCTCGGCAATCTACAAGCGGATCGCTGAATGTGTCTTCGTGCCCGCTGTATTTCCAGACGTTCCGATTCTGAATGATCGACGAATCAACGCCCTCGATATCATCCCGCTTGTAAACGATCCAATTCCACCAGCTTTGCTTGATATTATTCGCTAATTCAACGCCCAAAGGACCATAATCCCAAGACGACCCCAGCCCGCCATAGATATCAGACGCCGGATATACAAACCCGCGGCGTTTGGAGAGAGAGACGATAGTTTCAATATTTGGTGCTGGCATAAACAGTGGTCAGTGAGCAGTGCGCAGTATTAAATAGCGCACTTAAGCCCTAAATAGGTTTCAAAGGGAATGAAATCGCGGTCATTGTGAAGTAATTCAAATTCGTCCGCGATACAACGAGTGGCAATTAGTGAATCGATCGTTTTTCTGATGGTATATCCGTGACCTCTGAGAATTCGATAATTTTTCGCGGCTTGGATACACAATTGATATCCGCCGAGTCGAACAATAGGCAATGTGTCGAAGAGTACTTTGGTGTCGGTGAATTCTCTTTCACTTAAAACACCGTGGAGAACTTCGGTGATAACGAGGTCGCCGACAACGAGTTGTCCGCTGCCAAACAAAGTGTCCAGTCTTTCAGTTTGAACCGTATCAAGACCGCGAAGGTAATCGACCCAAACAGTCGAATCAACGAATATCACCTGTCTAGCCTCATTTCTTCCAGATTACCCTGCCAATCGATCTTTCCCCTAAGCTTTCTAAAACCAATTTGCTTCTCAAGTCGAAGTAACTCTTTCAAAGCCAGATCAACAACCTCACGCTTTGTTTTTAAGCCGGTAGCCTTCAAGGTTTCTTTCATTAGCCGGTCATCAATCTCAATATTAGTTCGCATCGTGTGTATAATTCACCCTTTAATTACACATCATACGTGGTAGCCCAATGGCTGTCAATAATCAGCAATTCAGCGAGAAGACAGAAAAGGACGAGCCCCGAAAGCTCGCCCCATTTTTAGTTAGTCCATTTCCCTCAGGTTAGTATATGACCGGTGGTTCGGCTCCGACCGGGACGATCCAAATCTCATATGCCGTGCGGGTTCTCGAACTGCCTCTAACATACTTGATCCTCGACGGGTCCATACCGCGTCTCACCAGATAATCGAGCGAGCGTTTCTGCACCTTGTCGTAGCTGTTCCGCGTACGGCTCGTCCTGTCCGTTCCGGGATAGATCACAATGTAGAGCTGCGAATCAGGCGTATTTTGTGCCATGATCATGCAATTGTCGAGGCGTGCCTTGTCGTCATCATTCGATTTCGAATCAAACGCGTCACAAGATATCCTGGTGATCGGGGGCGGCTCTTTGACCGGCTCGACATCGGTTGGCACCGTCACCACATTGCGGCAGCGGCTGTCGTAAACATCGTCGTTCACATCAAGCTCAGCCTCGATCGTCTTGTTGCCCATTCCCGACGAATCGACCGTGATCTCCGGTGTTCCCTGCCCGCTAGTGATGCGGCCATTGACCACTCGCCATACGTATTTCAAAGGCATTGGAGCCGTTCCTTTGTTGATCGCCTTGAATGTCACAGGGTCGCCCTCAGTAACACGTGGCGGGCCGTCGATGATAAATCTGTAGGGACATGCCTTGGTGATCGTCTCTTCGATACCCTTGAGGCAGATGCACTCCTTCACACCTTTGCGGAATTCGATCTCGCGAACGAAGCTCTTTCCGCCACGCTCGGTGACCTCTACCGTATGAAACCCCGGAGCGAGAAAAAACTCAGCACCGGTGCCCACGCCGCTCATACCAACATATTTGCCGTCCACCTTCACAGGCATCGACACCGGCGTGGTCTGAACGCTCAGTGCACTCATGTTCTTTGGTATCTTGGTCTTTTTATTCTTTTCGCCCTTCTCGCCAGCCATCGCCGATGTTAGTCCCATCGTAAGCATCAGGCCGATTACAAATAGAAAGTTGTATCTAATTAAACGCATTTTAGTTTCCTCTTTGTTTGGCGAAAATAACGTATTTCGCCGAAAAACTCAATAGCGGCAAACCACCGACGCTCCGCCGCATCTGGCCGCGGAGCATCTCGGGTCAACCTATTCTTTTTCATCGCCCTCGTCACCGTCTTTCTTTTTTCCGAAACGGCGGCGGGCTGCAAGTCCTATCGACGCGAGACCTGTTCCAAACAGAAGGATCGTCACCGGCTCGGGCACAGGCTGCGGCGGTGTCGGCGTCGGCGTTACCGGCGTTGGCGTAACAGTCGGCGTCGGAGTGACCGTCGGCGTAGGCGTCGGCGTCACAGTTGGCGTAGGCGTTCCCGGAGTCGGAGTTACTCCTGGCGTTGGCGTCGGTGTATCTTTCTTACGCCTGATCAGAATAAATGCGATCGGGATCGCGGCGAGGCCAAGCAATGCCCATTTGGGGAACTTACCGCCGGGCTCGGGCTGGTCACAATCACAGTCGATGGTATCTTCAACGATGTCGCTCTTGGTCTCAGTGATGACGCGGCCGTCCTGCTGCGGAGCTTTCTTCTTGTCCTTATCGTCGTCGTCATCGGCGACGATTATTCCGTCGTAGTAGTTGGCGACGCTGAGACGTGTAAAGCTGACAGTTTCCGCCTTGCCCGGCTTTGCGTTCATTATCTGTACGACCTGATCGAAACGGACCGGGCCAGCCTCGACCTTTACAAACGCCGCCATTATTGACGCCAGACAAATGCCCGCCATTACAATTCTAAGATTGATATTTTTCATTTCTGTACCCTAACGAAAAGTAGTTCTCCTTGAGAGAAACACATTTTCACATCATCGTTGGCACTCTATTGTGAATTGAATTTTTGGGGCAGTCTCAAAAATATAGCAGAATGTGCAAGCAAATGCACGTGTTTTCTGCAATTTTTTTGCCGCCGAAGGCCAAAAAAACGGTATTTCTTTCAGTTCTACAGGAAAATATGCTTAATTGACGCCATTTTCCAGAAATTTCAACTACTTTTTGTCGATTTATTTTTATCAGCACATAAAAAGAAACCGGCTACGACTAGATAGTGATAACCGGCATCGAATTCCCAAAAACGGCAGCCTAATAATCGGAAGCGAAGTTTAACCTTCGCTCGACGCGTCTCGTGCCTTTTCCTCAGCAATGATCGCTTTGCGAGAAAGCTTGATCTTATTGCCTTCTTTTCCAATACACTTGACCATGATCTGCTGGCCTTCTTTCAGCTCGTCGCGAACGTCGCGGACGCGCTGGTCGGAGATCTCAGAGATATGCAGCAAACCGTCGAGGCCTGGCATAATTTCGACAAACGCCCCAAAGTCAACGATCCGCGAAACCGTACCCATATACGTCTCGCCAATCTCTGCCTCCGCTGTGATCGCCTTGATTCGGGCAATTACCTCTTGAGCCGCATCGCCATCGGCGGTTGCGATCATGATAGTGCCGTCGTCGGAAATGTCGATCTTAGCACCAGTTTCCTCTGTCATCGCGCGGATCACGCTGCCGCCCTTGCCGATCACATCGCGGATCTTATCCGGCGAGATCATTATTGTAATGATCCTCGGAGCAAACTCAGAAAGCTCGGCACGCGGCTCGGCGATCGACTTCGTCATGACGTCGAGGATGTGGAGACGGCCTTTACGTGCCTGTTCCAGAGCTTCCTGCAAGATCATGGCATTGATTCCGCCTACCTTGATATCCATCTGGAGAGCCGTGATACCATCGGCCGTTCCCGTTACCTTAAAATCCATGTCACCATAGTGATCTTCGGCTCCGGCGATGTCCGAAAGGATCGCGTAGCGGTTCCCTTCCATCACGAGGCCCATTGCAACACCGGCGACCGGCTTCTTTATCGGCACACCAGCGTCCATCAAACTCAGGATGCCGCCGCATACCGACGCCATCGACGACGAACCATTCGATTCGGTGATGTCCGACACGATGCGGATCGTGTACGGAAAATCAGCATCGTCGGGTAGAACCGACTGAATAGCACGCCGAGCGAGATTTCCGTGCCCCGTCTCACGACGCGACGTCGAACCAAAGCGGCCTGTTTCGCCGACCGAATACGGCGGGAAATTATAGTGCAGCATGAACCGTCGATCGATCGTACCTTTCTCAAGATCGTCCATGAACTGCCCGTCCTGCTTCGTTCCCAGCGTCGTGGTGACGATCGCCTGCGTCTCGCCTCGGGTGAACAATGCCGAACCGTGAACCCGCGGCAGCCAGCCAACTTCGCAGTTGATCGGGCGGATCTCGGAGAATTTGCGTCCATCGGGACGACGCTTGTTCAAAAGCATATCCTCGCGGAAGATCTTTTCCTTGAGCTTGCCAAACGCCTTGCCTGCAGTGCCGCGAGCACCCGGATCGTCCTCGGGGTAGCTTTCGACAACCTCTTTCTTGAGGGCATCCAAACCTGCGTAAACTTCGATCTTGTCGCGGCCAGTCGAATCGAGAGCCGTGCGGAGTTTGTCCGCCCAGGTCTTTTCAACATCGGCAACGATGTGAGCGTCGAGTTCGGGGACGACGAATTCACGTTTGGTAATGTTTAGAGCCTTGCCGAGTTCTTTCTGCCACAGGCAAAGGCGCTTGATCTCGCGGTGGGCAAGCATCAGAGCCTCGACCATGATCGACTCAGCGACTTCATTGGCTTCGCATTCGACCATACAGATCGCTTCTTCGGTGCCTGCGACGATCAGGTTCAACTCAGATTCGCGGCGTTCGTCGTATGTCGGGTTGATGATGTACTTGCCGTCGATCAAACCGATGCGGACACCCGCGAGCGGATTCTCGAACGGGATGTCCGACAAATATAGCGCACACGACGCACCCGTGATCGCGATCACATCAGGATCATTGTCCATATCGGCCGAGATGACCGAAGCAACGATCTGCGTTTCAAATCTGTAACCATCCGCGAATAGCGGCCGAACGGGCCGATCGATCATGCGACAGGTCAGTATCTCTTTTTCGCTCGGGCGGCCTTCGCGGCGGAAATAGTTTCCGGGAATGCGGCCTGCGGAGAACGAATTTTCACGGTATTCGACGGTTAAAGGGAAAAAGTCCATTCCTTCCCGAGCTGTGCGAGCCGAGACGGCTGCGACGAGCAACATCGTATCGCCGTAGCGAATCACGACCGAACCATCGGCCTGTTTGGCAACCTTGCCTGTTTCGACGATCAGTTCTTGTGTTCCAAGCTTGATCGATTCATTCAAATATTTTTTTGACATATATTTTCCTATACAAAAACAAAGACGAAAGGGTATGCCGTGAAGCCCTTTCGTCTCTGCGATCTACTGATTTTGACGATGATCACCTTTTGTCCGTTGGCGTAGGTTGCTGTCACGTTCAGCGGCCTTCGGCAAATTCTTCGTTGGTGATCTCTATGTTCGTGTACGGCCCGAAGCGACCCTCATTTTAGCTTCTTTGAGTATGTTGAGTTTGTTGAGATTTCTTTTCTCAATTAACTCAATACACTCAACAAACTCAATAAACTATCGGCGTAAGCCGAGTTTCTTAATGATAGTGTGATATTCGTTAATATCACCGCGCTTGAGATAATCAAGCAGCTTTCTGCGTCGCGAAACCATTATGAGCAAGCCACGTCGGGAATTGTTGTCCTTTTTGTGGATCTTGAAATGAGCGGTCAATTCGTTAATGCGTTGCGTCAAGAGCGCGATCTGCACTTGTGACGAACCCGTGTCCGAATCGTGCGTTTTGTAATCTGTAACTATCTGTTCTTTTACTTCTTTAACTGTCGACATATTGTCTTGCTTAAAACAGCCTCTCCTATTGCTCGCAGTAACTCCGCTCGTAAAAGCGGTAACCACGAAGTTTTAATTTCTAAGATCTATAACAACTATCACTAATTGTTCCTGTAAACTTAACATATCCAAGCACTAAGGGCAATTTAGACCTCGTACTTAAACTCTTCCATAAACTTCGTTGAAAACTCCCCGGCCTGAAACTTCGGATCCGCCATTATCTTCTGGTGAAGGGGGATCGTCGTCTTAATGCCTTCGACGACCATCATATCCAATGCCCGCTGCATACGGGCGATGGCGAGTTTACGGGTGCGCGCGTGGACGATCAACTTGGCGATCATCGAATCGTAATACGGCGGCACGACATAGCCCGGATAAGCCGCAGTATCGACACGTACTCCGGGGCCACCGGGAATATTAAATGCAGTGATCTTGCCTGGACTTGGTGTGAATTTGACCGGATCTTCGGCATTAATTCGACACTCTATCGAGTGGCCGGCAATCTGGACCTCTTCCTGCTTGTATTCCAGGTTTTCGCCCGTTGCGATCATGATCTGGTTTCGCACGATGTCGGCAAGCGTGACCATTTCGGTGACTGGATGCTCGACCTGGATTCGAGTGTTCATTTCCATGAAATAGAAACTGCCGTCCTCATCAAGCAAAAATTCGAATGTCCCCGCACTTGAATAACCGATCTCCTGACAAGCCTTGACCGCAACCGCACCCATTTTGTCACGTAATTCGCGGGAGATGACCGGAGACGGAGCTTCTTCGAGCAGTTTCTGGTGACGCCGCTGGATCGTGCACTCGCGTTCCCCGAGGTGGATAACGTTGCCGTGTTCGTCAGCAAGGACCTGAATTTCAATATGACGCGGACGCTCGATATAGCGTTCTATATAGACCGAGCCGTTTTTGAATGCGTTAAGTGCTTCCGTCTGAGCGAGTTCGAGGTTGGTGGCCAGTTCGCTTTCTTCGCGAACGATTCGCATTCCGCGCCCGCCGCCACCGGCTGCGGCTTTAATGATGAGCGGAAAGCCTATTTGTTTCGCGAGTTCGATGGCTTCCTCAGCAGATTCGATCGGCTCAGGACTGCCCGGCAAGATCGGAACACCCGCCGCGGTCATAGTACGCCGAGCCTCAACCTTGTCGCCCATCATTGCGATCACGCCTGGGCTCGGCCCGATAAATTTGATATTGCAATCTTCGCAGACCTTTGCAAATGTCGCAGACTCGGCCAAAAAGCCGTAGCCCGGATGGATCGCGTCAACATTTGTGATCTCAGCGGCACTGATGATCGCAGGAATATTGAGATAGCTCTCGGCGGACGACGCAGGGCCGATGCACAGAGCTTCGTCGGCAAATCGCACATGCAGAGCGTCGCGATCGGCTTCGGAGTGGACAGCAACGGTCTTGATGCCCATTTCCTTGCACGTCCAGATGACCCGAATAGCGATCTCGCCGCGATTGGCGATCAAAATTTTCTTTATCTCACGCATTTTGTAAAATTAAACCGCAGAGACGCTGAGTCGCAGAGAAGGAAAACTAAAAAAGGATATTACCCTCAATTCCTCTGCGTCTCCGCGTCTCTGCGGTGAATATTATTTTCTGATCCCAAACAGCGGCTGGCCGTATTCGACCGGTTGGCCGTTTTCTACGTAGATCTTGGCGACCTCGCCTGAAACCTCGGCCTGAATTTCGTTCATCAACTTCATCGCTTCGACAATACAGACGGTTGATTCTGATGATACTTTGCTGCCTTCGCTGACATATGGGTCCTTGTCCGGGCCTGCAGAACGGTAGAACGTACCGACGATCGGCGATGTTATCTTGTGAAGACCAGCGTCCTCGTCCACTGCCGGAGCAGCTTCTGCCGGAGCGGCCGTTGCCGCTGCAGGGGCACTCGATGCCTGAACCGCTGCCGGTGCTGCCGTCTGATAAACAGGTGCCGCAATCATCTTGCTGAGGCGAACTCGAATATTCTCGTTCTCAAACTCAAAATCGGTCAGGCCGTGAGCATCGACAAGTGCAGCCAACGCTTCGATCTCGTCCATGTTCAATGATGGTTCTGACATTTGATCCTTCTTTCCGCCTTTCTTTTCGACCACGATCTCGTCCTGTGCTTTCGCCGAAGCTGTATTGTCGCTCATTAAGCAAAGCCTCCAAGAAAATTAGCCTTTTGCGGCAAGTTCGTGCGCGTTATCGACCAACTCGATGACGGCCATTTCGGCGTTGTCGCCTTTTCTGCGGCCAAGTTTGATGATACGCGTGTAACCACCGTTACGGTCTTTATAGCGCGCTCCGAGCTCATTGAAAAGCCGCTGGACAGCTTTTACGCCCGCAGTTCGCTCGATCGGCTCTTTCGTTTCGCCTTTTTTGCCGCGAAATTTGCTCTGCTCAGCCTTGAAAGTGCTGTTTCCCGCGTGAAAATACGCCGACGCCTGACGACGCAGATGAACGCCGCGAAGAACAGCATCTTCACCGGTCAAGACCTCAGCCTTGCGAGCAAGCGTGATGGCTTTTTCGATGAACGGGCGAAGCTCTTTCGCCTTAGGCACGGTCGTCACGATGTGATCTTTCGGCGAATTGATAAGCGAAGTCGCCATGTTCCTGAGCATCGACATGCGGTGCTCGGTCGTGCGTCCCAATTTACGATGTGCTTTTAAGTGTCTCATTTCTGTAAATCCCAGAGCCCCAGGCCCCAAAAGTCCCAGGCCCTTTGTCCCTGATCTCAAGTAAGCTCGCTTGGGGCTTGGGACTTGAGACTTGGGACTAAATCAAAACTAATCTAAATCTCTACCACCGGAACCCGGGATCGGATTTCCCTGTTCGTCAAAGTCCATGCCAAAATCGAGTCCCATTCCGTGGAGCATATCCTTGATCTCGGTGAGCGATTTTTTGCCGAAATTTTTGGTTCCCAGCATATCTTTCTCGCTACGGCGGATCAGGTCGCGGATCGAACGTATATCTGCATTCTTAAGGCAGTTGTACGAGCGGACCGACAGTTCCATTTCATCGACCGATTTGTCGAGCAGATCGTTCCGCATAAGCGGCGGACGGGCGATGTCCTCGTATTTGTATTCTTCTTCCTCTTCTTCGAAATTGATAAAGATCGTCATGTGGTCTTTAACAAGTTTCGCTGCGAGGCCGATCGAATCTTCCGGAGCGACGCTTCCGTCTGTCCAAACTTCGATCGTCAATTTATCAAACTCGGTGTTCGACCCCTGACGTGTCTGTTCGACGTTGTAATTTACCTTCTTGATCGGCGTATGAACCGAATCGATGGGAATGTATCCAACCGAAAGGTCTTCGTCGTTATTCAGCTCAGCCGAGACATATCCGCGCCCCGTTTTGAGACGCATTTCGATATTCAGCGAACCGCCGGCACTAACCGTTCCGATGTGAATTGTCGTATCGAGAACCTCGACGTCGCCGTCGGCCTCGATATCGGCACTTGTTACTTCACCAGCACCTTTTTTGGTGATGGTCATCGTCTTCGGGCCACCGCCGTGCAGCGTGAAAGGAATCTGCTTGAGATTTAGAATGACGTCGGTCGCGTCCTCGACAACGCCCTTGATCGATGAAAATTCGTGCTCGACGCCTTCGATCTTGACGGCCGTGATTGCAGCACCTTCGATTGACGATAAAAGGGCACGGCGAATCGAATTACCGATCGTCGTACCAAAACCGCGTTCGAATGGCGACGCGAAAAACTTGCCGTACCGGTCAGTTAACGACTCTGCTTCCACATTCAACCGGCCCGGCATTTGGAAATTTGTCCAATTATTGCTCTGTGTCATATTTTTGTTCTTTTAAAAGTCATACTGAGTTGGCTTTGTCCCCTGACCCTCCCCAGAAAGAACAAACTCTTCGGGCCAGGCTACTTCAGCCAACTCTTTAAAAACCTACTTACTGTAAAGCTCGACGATCAACTGCTCGTTAATGTTCGCATCGATATCCTGGCGTGCCGGCAATCCTGAGATCGCGACACTGAAATCGACCGCACCGGCGTTGATCCACGACGGACGCCCGCGGCCGACCGCAGTCTGCCACGCGCCTTCAACGTGTGTATTTTTGTGTGTCTTGTCTTTCACCGAAACGGTATCGCCGGCCTTCACCTGAAATGAAGGAATGTCGACCTTGCGGCCATTGACGTGAATGTGTCCGTGATTTACAAGCTGGCGGGCCTGACGGCGCGAAGTCGAAAAACCTGAGCGGTAAACGACATTGTCGAGACGCCTCTCAAGCATCGAGAGCAAAATTTCGCCCGTGACGCCTTTCTGCTGACGTGCCTTTTCAAAGTAGTTGCGAAACTGCTTTTCGAGGATGAAGTAAATGCGTTTTACTTTCTGCTTTTCGCGAAGCTGTTCACCGTAGCCGGCAAGCATCTTGCGGCGGGCCGCACCATGCTGTCCCGGAGGGTTGGTGCCCCGTTTTTCAATAGCACATGAGGGCTTGTAGCAACGGTCGCCCTTCAAAAATAATTTTCCACCTTCGCGACGGCACAAACGGCACACCGCATCTCTATATCTAGCCATAATTTATTTTCTGCCTCCGTATTGTTACGGAAAAGTTTACAGGTGATCGCCACCCTTCATCCTTTCGATAGTAAAAACGTTTGGAGTCCCGCCTTTAGGCGGCCTCCCGAGTGTCCGAAGAAGCCTGCTAAAGCAGGGACTCCGAACAAAGATCAAACTCTTCGTCGTTTCGGCGGACGGCATCCATTGTGCGGGATCGGCGTAGTGTCACGGATCGCTGTCACGCGGATACCCGCCTGATTGATCGCACGGATTGCCGACTCGCGGCCGCCGCCCGGGCCCTTGACCCGAACCTCGACCTCACGCATACCGGCCTCGACCGCTTTGCGCGCAACTTCTGACGCTGCCTGCTGTGCGGCAAACGGCGTTCCCTTACGCGAACCCCGGAAACCGCGAGCACCCGATGACGACTGCGCCACCAAGTTACCGTTCGCATCCGTGATCGAGATCAGCGTGTTATTGAACGACGCAGAAATATGAACGATCCCGACGGGAATATTCTTTTTCTCTTTCTTCTTAAAAGTCTTCTTTGCTGGTGCTTTAGCCATAATCAGTTTTCAGTTGTCGGTCGCCGGTTGTCGGAAAGAACGATCGCCAGAGAATCTGACAACTGACCACCGACAACTGACAACTACTTCTTGCCCGGTGCCTTCTTCTTGGCGACTGCCGCCTTCCTCGGTCCTTTTCGCGTGCGTGCATTGGTGCTAGTGCGTTGGCCGCGAACCGGCAGGCTGCGGCGATGACGCAGGCCGCGATAGCAGCCGATATCCATCAAACGCTTAATGTCCATCTGAACACGCTTTCTGAGATCGCCCTCGATATCACCCTCGGTGTCGAGGATCGTGCGGATCTTGTTCAGATCGTCTTCGCTGATATCCTTGATACGCGTATTGATATCGATACCCGCGAGGCCGAGAACCTCGGTCGCACGCGATTTGCCTATACCATAGATATAGGTCATTCCGATCTGTGCCCTCTTATTGGGCGGTAAATCAACTCCTGCTACACGAGCCATAAAATCTCCTAAAATTATCCTTGACGCTGCTTATGCTTCGGGTTCTCGCAAATCACGCGAACGATGCCCTTACGGTGGATCACCTTGCATTTATCGCACATCTTTTTTACTGAAGGTCTTACTTTCATTGTATTTCACCTGTTCTACTTGTAGCGATAAGTGATCCGCCCGCGTTTCAGATCGTACGGCGAAAGTTCGACCAGAACCTTGTCGCCGGGCAGAATACGGATAAAATTTTTCCGCATCTTTCCTGAAATATGGGCCAAAACTTCGTGATGGTTATCGTCCACCGCGATCTTGAACATCGCGTTGGGCAGAGTCTCCAGAACGGTCGCTGTGACCTCGATCGCTTCTTCTTTAGACATACTTTCTAAAGCCAAATTTCCCACAAGTGGGGCAAACCGTTAATATTATCCTTTCTCGCCCGCTTTTTCAAGTCAGGCAGTCGTAGTTTCTGCGGCACCATTCCTTAGAGCCTTTTTCTGCTCTTTGGTCAGGGTCAATATCTCCGGCCCGTCGGCAGTTACTGCCAACGTGTGTTCGGCGTGTGCAGACGGTTTTCCATCTTTCGTCACGACCGTCCATTTGTCGCTAAGCGTCAATGTTTCGTGCGTTCCGAGATTGAGCATCGGTTCGATCGCGAAACAAAAACCAACGCGTATCTTCTCTTTCGTCCCCGCGCGCCCGTGATTCGGTATCTGCGGCGACTCATGCATATCGCGTCCAATGCCGTGGCCGGTGTAGTCGCGGACAATACCATAACCGAATTTCTGTGCGTGCTGCTGAACCGCCGCACTAATATCACCAACGCGTCCGCCCGGCCTTGATGCTTCGATACCGAGTGCGAGACATTCCTCAGTGACGCGAATCAACTGCTTCAATTCATCCGTGATCTCGCCAACAGGCACGGTCATCGCCGTATCACCGACAAATCCGTTAAACGTCGCGGCCATATCGAGTGAGACGATGTCTCCGCTCTTGAGCGGCGTCGTCTTTGAAAATCCGTGAACGATCTCGTCATTGACCGATGCACATATAGCATACGGAAAGCCGTAATAACCAATAAACGTAGGATATGCACCGGCGTCTCGGATCATCTTTTCGCAGGCATTGTTGAGATCCATTGTCGAAATGCCGGGCTCGACCATTCCGCGCAAAACCTCACGGACATCGGCGATCAGCTCGCCCACGTCACGCATCTTGTCCAGGTCTTTTGCCGACTTTGCGATGATCATTTTCTTACCAAATAACGCTGCGATCGAACTAAATAAGCTCATCGATCTCGCCGTAAATATCCTCTATCTCGCCGGAACCATCTATCTTTTTCAGACGGCCTGACTTTTCGTAGTAGTCAAGAAGCGGTGCGGTCAGTTCGTCATACGTTTCGAGCCGAACCGTTACTTTCTCTTCCCAATCGTCCTGCCGGTGGTCGAGTGCCGTTTCCGGATGGTTGTCACAAAATCCGTCAACCTTTGGCGGCTTTGAATAGATATTGTATATCTCGCCGCAAACAGGACAGCTTCTTCGGCCCGTTAGGCGTTTCATCAGTTCGCCGCGTTCGACATCAACCTCGATCGCCTGGATCTCTTTCCCTTGTTCCGTGGCCAACTCTTCGAGCTGTAGGGCTTGAACCGCCGTTCGAGGATAGCCGTCGAGAACATAGGTTCCGGCAGTGTCCGGCTTCGACGTGCGTTCGCAAACAATGCGATAGGTAATGTCGTCCGAGATCAATTTGCCAGAAGCCATGATCTCCTGAACCTCTTTCGCGAGCGGCGTGTCCGCGTTTTTCATCTCGCGAAACATATCGCCCGTCGAGATCTGAGGTATCGAACGCCGCTCCTGCAAGAGCCTCGCCTGCGTCCCCTTCCCCGCTCCGGGTGCACCTATCAATACTATGATCTTTTCCATCTAATGCTTTACCACAGAGACACAGAGGCACAGAGAATTAAAGACCTCTGTGCCTCTGTGTCTCTGTGGTTCAAATACTTATGACCGCCTGCCGCGTAACCGCGAGCCCGCTCCGAGGAAGCCTTCGTAATTGCGCATCACGAGTTGGGCTTCGATTTGGGAAACGGTGTCCATCGCCACGCCGACGAGAATTAGCAAGCTGGTGCCGCCGAAATAGAATTGATATCCCAAACCGGTCGGGATCCAACTGAGTCCCGGCGTTGCCGTCAAAAAGTTATCAACCGATGTCCCGATAAACGGCAATCTCGCGACCTTAAATCCGCTCAGCAGAAGCTGCGGGATAAACGCCACCAATGCAAGGTAGATCGCACCAACGGTCGTCAGACGTGTCAAAATTCCGTTCAGGTAATCCGCAGTCGGGCCGCCCGGACGGATACCGGCTATAAATCCGCCATGTTTACGAAGATTGTCCGCAACCTCGTCCGTATTGAAAATGATCGTGATATAGAAAAACGTGAATATAACGATCAGCGATAAAAAGACGAGTTCGTAATACGGATCGCCGCCATGAAACTGCTGGAAGAACGCATAGACCTGCGACCAGGTTGAAGTTGGCTCATTCGGATCAGCCGGGAACGCCGAGAATAGCGTCTGCGGCAAAGCGAGTACCGACGAGGCAAAGATCACCGGAATAACGCCGCCCATGTTGATCTTTAGCGGCAGGCTGGTTTCCTGTCCGCGAAATGTCTGTGTTCCAACACGTCGACTCGCATAAGTTATTGCGATATTTCGACGGGCCGATTCAACGTAAACGATAACGGCAATAAGCAGCACCATTACGACAACAAGGAACACGACCCCAAGTGTCTGTGTCGGATCACCCGTTCCCACACGTTCGGATATCTGAACGATACCCTGCGGCAAACCGATCACGATACCTGCAAAAATAAGAAGCGAAATACCATTGCCGACGCCGCGTTCCGTGATCTGTTCACCAAGCCACATCACAAAAATGGTTCCCGTCGTCAGCGTGATAACGATCATCGCCGTCGCCCACCATGTATCTCCAATGATCTGGTTTCTGTGCAGCCACGTCGCGACAAAGAACGTCTGGATCGCGCACAGAACGACGGTCATATACCGTGTCCATTGATTCATTTTCTGACGTCCGACCTCGCCCTCTTCCTGAATCTTCTTCATTGCAGGCGAAAGAACGGGCATCAACTGCATGATAATAGATGCAGTAATATAGGGCGTCACACCGAGTGCAAACACGGAAATGGTACGAAAGTTGCCGCCTGAGAACAGATCGAGCACGCCGAGCAGCGTTCCGGCAACATCTGCCCAAACGGCTTCGAGACGAGCCTTATTGATCCCCGGAGCCTGAACGTGAGCACCAAAACGGTATACCGCCAAGAGCCCGAGCGTAAAGAGGATGCGTGTCCTCAGCTCAGGGATCTTGAACATGTTTTGTACGGCGCCAAAAAACTTCTCCATAATTCTCCTGGAAAATTAAGCTTTTCCTATTCGGCCGAAGCCGCAGCCTTCGTTTTCACGATAATTTCTGCCGTACCGCCGGCCTTTTCGATCTTGTCTTTCGCCGTCTTGGTAAACCGGTGCGACGAGATCGTGAGTGATTTTGTAACTTCGCCTGTTCCAAGTATGACGAGGTCGTGCTTCGCTTTCTTGATCAAACCGCGTTCGTGCAGTATTTCAGGAGTTACGACATCGCCGGCATTAAAGTTCTCTTCGATCTTGGCTAGGCTGATCTCGACCCACTCTTTCTTAAAGATATTGGTGAATCCGCGTTTAGGCAGACGGCGTTGTAGCGGCATCTGGCCGCCTTCGAATCCGCGCTTGCTGCTGTAGCCCGAACGCGACTTCTGGCCTTTGTGGCCCTTACCCGCCGTTTTGCCCGTACCCGAGCCCGGACCGCGTCCGATACGCTTTTTCTTATGCGTCGAACCATCCGCCGGATGTAAATTGTTCAATGATAAAGCCATTTTCTTTCCTCTTTGTGTCAGTAGCCCGCACATAGGTGAGGGCTCGGTTAGGTTGATTCAACCGTCACTTGCCCTTACTTACGTCCGGGCTACTGACACCTGATTCACTAATCTACGATTCTCAAAAGATGCGGGATCTTCGCTACGACGCCGCGCGTCGAGGGCGTGTCAACCCGTTCGATCGTCTGGTTGAGCTTGGTGATACCGAGGCTCTTGACGATCGTCTTTTGCTTTTTCGAGTAGCCGATCATGCTCCTGTAATACTGGATCTTGATCTTGCCGCTGCCGTCTGTTTCTACTTTCTTTGCCATAACTCAAAAGTTCCAGAGTTGCAGAGTTTCAGTGTTGCAGAGTATGTAGCAGATGCGGGCATTCCGCAACTCTGCAACTCTACAACTCTGCAACTCTTAAACTAAATCTTCCACCTGTTTCCCCCGAAGCCGTGCGACCTCGATCGGATCTTTCATTCTCAGCAGGCCGTTAAATGTTGCTCGAATGACATTGTGAGCGTTATTCGATCCGAGGATCTTGGTACGAACATTGTGAACGCCCAGGCTCTGAAGAATAGCACGGACCGCACCACCGGCGATAACGCCTGTACCTTCGGCAGCCGGCTTGAGCAGAACGCGTCCTGCACCGTATTCGCCGATCATCTCGTGCGGCAATGTGCCGTCAATGAGCGGGACGCGGATGAGATTATTCTTCGCCGCTTCGACCGCTTTCTTGATCGCATTCGGCACTTCTTTCGCCTTGCCTGTTCCAAATCCCACGTGTCCGGCTTCGTCACCAACGACGACCAAAGCCGCAAACGACATGTTCTTACCGCCCTTAACGACCTTCGTAACACGATTGATCGAAATGAGCTGGTCTTTGAGGATCAGGTTTCCCGCGGATACTTTCTGTTTAGTGTTGATCATAAAAACTTTAATTATTCAGCCGCTTCCGCCGTTTCTTTAACTTCCTCTTTCACTTCGTGCTTGTTCAGGCCGCCTTCACGAGTTGCGTCGATCAAAGCCTTAACACGGCCGTGATAGACATAACCGCCGCGATCATAAACGACTGTCGAAACGCCCGCTTTCTGAGCACGCTCGGCAATTGCCTTACCGACGGTGACCGCAGCCTCGATGTTGCCGCCGGTCTTGCCTGCGAGTGCTTTTTCGGTGGTGGAAGCCGTCGCCAGCGTCGTTCCCGTCTTGTCGTCAATAACCTGAGCGTAAATATGGTTCAAGCTGCGGAACACCGCCAAACGCGGACGTTCTGCGGTCCCGCTCACTTTCTTACGAATGCGGCTGTGAACACCATTCCGAATAATTGCTCTACTTTTCTGTGCCATAACTCTTCCTAGTTTCAGAGTTGAAAGTTGCAGGAAGTGCCCGAAAGTTGAAGAAGAAAAACTCTGCAACTTGCTGTAACACTGCAACTCTCAACTTACTTTCCGGTTTTGCCCGGTTTCAACCTATACAACCTGTCCGCATATCGGACGCCTTTGCCTTTGTATGCATCGGGCTTGCGCAGACGGTTAAGTTCCGCCGCGACCTGGCCGAGCAACTGTTTATCGATCCCGCTCAATGTGATCGTTGTCTGATACTGCGTGATCGACGTTTTAGCACCGACACGTTCTGCTTTCGCATCAATTCCTTTCGGGAGATCGTAAACGATCGGATGCGAATAGCCGAGAGCGAAGTTGATCTTCGAACCCTGCACGTCGGCCTTGTAACCGACGCCGACGATATCCATCTCACGCGTAAATCCTTCGGTAACACCAACAACAGCGTTATTCGCGAGTGCACGAGCCAGGCCGTGAAACGCGGCGACGTCATCGCCCGCACGTTCCGCCGTCAGCGTTCCGTCCTCTTGTTTGAACGTAACTCCGCCCGGGATCGGTGTCGTCAGGGTGCCCTTAGGCCCTTTGACTTCGAGCTGCTGCTCATTGATCGTCACCGTCACACCTGACGGTATCGAAATCGGTTTTTTTCCTACTCTAGACATAATTCCTCTCGTTCAGAGTGCGGGCTTTAGCCCGTAAGACCGCGATAGATCGCGCACTCTTAACACTAATAGATTTCGGCCAATATTTCGCCGCCGACATGTTCGGCACGGGCACGTTTGCCGCTCATCAAACCTTTTGAAGTCGAAACGATGTTCACACCGTATCCGCCCAAAACACGCGGGATGTCGGACGAACCTACATAAACGCGGCGTCCCGGTGTCGAGACACGCGAAAGATGCGTGATCGACGAGGTTCCTTTCGCATCATAGCGAAGAAAAACGCGGATCGAATACTTCGGCCCTTCGCCCTTCGTCGAAAAGCTATTGATATAGCCCTCTTCCTTCAGGATGCGCGCAACTTCCATTTTCAGCTTTGAGCCGGGAATATCAACACGTGTGTGCTTAGCAGCGATCGCGTTTCGTATCCGCGTCAGCATATCGGCTATTGGATCTGTCATTCTAAAAACTCCGTATTAAAAATAAGACCTATACGTCCTATGGGACCTATATGTCATATACTCTGAAAACTACCAACTCGACTTCACAACTCCCGGTATCTGTCCGGCCAGTGCGAGCTCGCGTAACGCGATTCGCGAAACGCCAAACTTTCTCAAGAAGCCACGCGAGCGGCCCGTCTGCGAACAGCGGTTGCGCACTCTCGACGCACTTGCGTCACGCGGCATTTTCTGCAATTTGATAACCGCTGCATCGACTTCTTCAACCGTCGATTTCGGGTTGTTGATAATTGCTTTCGCAGCGGCACGGCGCTCTGCATAGAGCTTTACCATCACCTTGCGGTCGTTGTTTTTTACGATCTTGCTTATCTTTGCCATAACTTCTCTAAAAGTCCCAAGTTCCAACTGTCCCAAGTCCCGTGTCATCCGATTCTGTCCACTCTCCCCACTTGGGACTCCTGGGACTTTCGACCTGGTACACCCGAGCTACGCCCGGAACGGCATCCCCATCGCTTTCAGCAGCGAACGTGCCTGGTCGTCATTGACCGCTGTCGTCACGATCGAGATATTCATCCCGCGTGTCTTATCAACCTTATTAAAATCGATCTCCGGGAAGATCAGCTGCTCGCGAATTCCGAGCGTGTAATTTCCGCGTCCGTCAAAGGCCTTGCCCGAAATGCCGCGAAAATCGCGCACACGCGGCAGGGCGACCGAGATCAAACGATCGAGAAACTCATACATACGGTCGCCGCGTAGCGTGACCATCGTGCCGATCGCCATTCCCTGACGCAGTTTGAACGCAGCGATCGATTTCTTTGCCTTGGTGACAATCGGTTTTTGTCCGGTGACTACTTTCAATTCTTCGGTCGCGACATCAAGGATCTTTGCGTTCGACGAAGCCTCGCCGAGGCCCATGTTGACAACGATCTTCTCGATCTTGGGGATAGCCATCGGATTTTTGATCTCAAATTCCTTCGCTAACGCCGGTGCGATCTCGCTCTTGTATTTTTCTTTTAATCTCGCCATTTTATTCACTTTTGCTCAGGTTCCGGAGTTTCGAAATTCGAATTGCTCTGTTTCCGAGCTAATTAACTATTTCGCTGATTCTTCGCCGCCCTCGTCTTCTACCGCTTTCTTCTCTTTCTTGTAAGAGCCGGTTTCGACGACCACTTTGCCGCTCTTAGCGACACGAACTTTCTTACCGTCGCGGACCTCGTATTTAACGCGGGTCGGCTTTCCGGTTTCCGGATCGATCAATGCGATGTTCGACGCCGAGACCCAGGCTTCCTGCTCGATGATGCCGCCTTCGCGATTCATCTGGGGTACGGGCTTGCGGTGACGTTTGACGATCATCGCTCCCTCGACCTTGACCTTACCGTTGCGTGCATCGACCGCGATCACCTTGCCGCGAAACGGAGCCCGCTTGCCGGTGCTGTCGTAGCGGTTATATTCCTTGCCCGCAATAAACACAACCTGATCGCCGCGTTTGATCTTGCTTCTGACTGTTCCAACTTTTACAGTTTTCATCTCTTTGCTCGGATATAGGTCCTATATGTCCTATGTGTCCTATATGTCCTAAATAACTTCCGGAGCGAGGCTCACGATCTTCATAAAATTCTTTTCACGCAATTCGCGGGCGACCGGTCCGAAGACACGTGTTCCGACCGGCGAACCGTCGTCTTTGATCAGCACCGCTGCGTTTTCGTCAAAGCGGATGTAGGTACCGTCTTTACGACGAATTTCCTTGTGCGTCCGGACGATGACTGCGTTATAAACCTTACCCTTCTTGGCCGTGCCGTCAGGCGAAGCCTCTTTTACCGTTACCTTGATCGTATCGCCGAGCCGTGCGTGCTTGCTGGTCGAACCACCGACCGGCATGATCATGACCACGCGTTTTGCTCCCGAATTGTCTGCGACCGTCAACGAGGTCTGCATCTGAATCATATCTTTCTCACTCCGTTCGAAAAGTTCATTGAGTTAGTTGAGTTTATTGAGTTCCTTGAGAGTCTTTCTCAATAAACTCAACGAACTCAAAAGACTCACAACTCCCACCTATCTCGCTGCCTTATGCAGAATTTCAACCACACGCCAACGCTTTCTTGCCGACAGTGGACGCGTTTCGACAATTCTAACCTTGTCGCCGATCCCCGCACCCGTTTCGTCGTGGGCCATGAATTTCTTACGTTTCTTAACGTACTTGCGGTAAACCGGATGTTTGACCAAGCGGTCAACACGGACCGTAACCGTTTTCGTCATTTTGTCCGACGAAACGATACCGACCTTCTCCGCACGCTTGCCGCCAACCTTCGCGACCGGCTCAGCAGCCGGAGCCGCTTCCTTCTTAGCAGCTTTCGCTTTGGGTGCAGCCGCCTTAGCAGCTTTCTTCGGCTTTTCTTCAACCGGAGCGGCAACTACCTCTTCAGCAGGAGCAGCTTCGACTGCCGGTTCGGCAACCTCAGCAACTTCCTCCGCCGGAGCGGCTTCGACCTCTTCCGCAACAGTCTCTTCAGCTACTGCCGCGACTTCCTCGCCTGCATCTGCCGCTGCAACTGCCACTTCTTCCGTCGCTTCTGCATCTG
>JANLTF010000344.1:0-1730 GCA_031362825.1 Acidobacteriota bacterium
AAGCTCGACCGGCCACGGGCCTTTTGACGCCTCGATATACCACTCGATAACCTCGCTCTTGGCGGCGTTTGGCGTCAGGCGTTTTCGAAAAGCGTTCAATATATAGGTGATCCGTTCGGACGGATCGACAAGTACGTCAGCGAAGCCTGAATAATCGCTTTTCTTGCGGCCCTTGCCCTTTTTGCCTTTGGACGGATCGACGTAGAGAATGCGGAAGAGACGCTTGCCCTCGATCTCGGCCGGGACGTAATAGGTAAAGCGATCGGGAACGAAGATCTGCGTGTCGGGATCACGCGGATCGTTCATATACTCGGCACCGAACATAGTCGGGCCGAGCAGATCTCGCGTCGCCATTAACTTTTCGATCGTGAAGCGTTCGGGCCATGCCGATTCCCATTCTTCCTCGTCATTGCGGTGCATTACTGGAAAGCGGATCGATGTGAAGAAGCGTTTGTCGTCGGCGTTTGTTTTGCGAACGGCTCTCGCGATGACGCAGTCGAAATGGATGATCGTGCCTATTACGACGATGCGGCCGATCATCGGATCGCGGGCCGGTTCGACGGCGGAGATCACCCAGTTCCAGGCTTTTTCACGCTGCTCCTTTGTTATGACGTTCTCATCATGGTCGAGATCGTCGAGGATGATATGGGTCGGACGTTTGGTACCGAAGCGACGGCCGCGCATCTTGCCGCCGCGACCGATCGCGTCGACGCGGACCTGATTGGTCGTGATAATGCGGCCCTCACGCCAGACGGCCCGGCCGCTTTTCGTTTGTTCGAGCTTGCCGCCTTCCCAAACGCCGGCGGATGGTTTGAGCGTGCCGAAGTCGGCGATGATCTTTTCGTTGAATTCGAGTTCGTCCTTGAGATCCTCGAGCTGCGACGCGGCCTGACCGACAGTGTCGCTGCCGATAATAATATACGGGTCGAGGCCGTGACAGATGCGGCGGAGGCAATCGAAGAGGATCGCATAGACCGATTTGGCACCGCCGCGAAAAATACAGATCGCCAGAAGCCGGAGAACCGGATCGCCGTCGAAGACGTCAATGCCGAGTTCCTCGGTCCAGCGTTCGAGGTCGGCCTCGGTGTAATTACCGACCAGAAGCCGGTCGAGAACGTGATGGAAAGGCGGCGTGTCGTATTCGAAATAGTGAGGCAGATAAGTACGGCCAAATTCGAGTGCGGAGCCGCGTGTGCGTGCGTGACGCTCGGCGATCGTGCCATCGGCGGCGGTGAATGCAGCACGCCCGGCGGAGAGAGACTCAGACGCCACCTGAGCGGCGGCCCTCTGCTGTTGGATAGTCTCGGTCGCAGCCCTCGCAAGCTCGCGAAACTCTTCCTTTGAAATTGGCTTATTAGGCAGCTTCATCTAACAAATAACCTTCGAGACCGGCAAGGATGTCACCGGAACGCCGTGTCATCGCGTCGGCGATGTGCGGCTCGTTTTCGTTCATAAAATAAAGCATGAATTGCCATGCCTTGGCTCCGATCGCGAGAACGTCGGTGCGGACGGTAAGCTCTTTTTCGTGACGCTGTTTTTCAAAATCGAGCTTTTGCTGATTAAGAGCGATCTGTTCGCGTTTGATCTTGAGCCGTTCGTCCTCTTGGCGAAGGCCGAGGAGTTTGACCGGGTCGGCATTGATCAGATCTCGTTCTATGGTGAGGAGCTGGTCCACGAAAAAGCGTTGCTCGGCGGCAGTCAGTACGGGTCGAAGGTCGGGGCGTGGGCCG
>JANLTF010000385.1:0-3368 GCA_031362825.1 Acidobacteriota bacterium
TCAAGCTTCGCGGTGTCTTCGAGCGAAAACACACGATACTCGAACCCGTACTTCGCAGCAAGCTCCGAGATCTTAGCCTCATTCCGCCCCGCCAAAATGGGCTTCAACCCTCGCTCCGCCGCAAACCGCGTGATCAGCTCGCCCGTGTAACCATTCGCTCCATAGATCAGAAAATTATTTGTCATAGCTGGTCTTTAAGGATGGATAAATAATATCAAGTAATATATCAAATGGATGCTTCTTCAAACCTTTCGCGTCGTAATTGCCGGCCGTTATGACAACGATCAAATTGTTTTTCTTATCGATCAACACTTTCTGACCACCATTGCCGCTGAACTCGACGACCGAGTATGCCTTGCCCGCTTCCGTGAAACTCTGCAGCCAGGTTTGGTATCCGTAATGAGTCCTCCATCCGTCCGCGTCCTCCGAGACCTTGATCCAAGGCTTGGTTGCATCCTCGATCAACTTTGCCGGAATGATCTGCTTTCCATTCCATTTCCCGCCGTTCATTAGAAGCAGTCCGATCTTAGCGAGGTCCCGCGAGCGAAGCCGCAGTCCCGAGTCGGCATCAGGTTCGCCACCTGTCCACTTCGAAAACTCATACTTCTTGATTCCAAGCGGACCTAGAAGTTGAGTCTTTACTAATTGCTCAACATTCATACCCGTCGTCTTTTTAATGATGACAGCGAGCACTTGAGCTGTGCCACTGTTGTATTCAAATGCAGTCCCGGGCTTTTTGATCGAGCGCCTGCTAAGCACGTACTCGATCGGATTGGAGGCATTATTCATCTGGAAGTGAGTGTTGTTAGGGTCGAGATGCGGCAGCTCTTCGTTCCACTCGAGGCCGGGCGTCATCGTAAGCAAATGTCTGATCGTAATTTGTTTCTTATCGCCTTCTGCATATTTTCCGTACTCAGGAAAAAGGTCGAACACCGGCTGATCAAGGTTTTTTATCTTACCTTGAGAATGCGCTATCAACACTGCCAGGCCCACTACGCTTTTTGTTATGCTTCGAATGTCATGGAGCGTTTCACGGTTATGGTTGACAAAGCCTATCTCGCCCAATCGATTGTTCTCATCCTCACCGCCGAAATAATTCTCGTAGACCAGCTTGCTGTCACGAAGGATTAAAAGACTGTGAATATTTGCGTACGTCCCTCTTAAGATCTCATTCGTGCCCACGACGATAGTCTCGTTCCGCAGTTTCACAGACTGGAGCGTACCTGTCCGAATGCCATCATTTCGTTTCGCGGGCGGCGAGTATCTGTACGCGGGGCTTGGCTGAGACAGTGCCGGCTGGGGGATTAAAAGCAAGAAAGCGAGCAGCGCGATAAAAATTGAATCGGACAAAGTTATCATAAGTGCATTAATCTTATATCTACTTCGGATGGCCGTCGGTCAGTTCCTGAACGCGCCCGACCTGACCGTCCGTCAGTCGGACCTTTATTCCGTGCGGATGATTCGGCGAATTTGTGAGCAGGTCTTTCACGATGCCTTCAGTGAGTTTGCCGGTTCGCTGGTCCTGTTTGAGCACGATCGCGACCTTTGTTCCAGGCGTTATATTTTTGCGTTGGCGATGCGGCATTCTAAAACAGTTCGAGTCGTAACGATTGCGTTTCCTTGAGTTTATCTAAAAACTCGTCGCGGTCAATGTCTTCTGCACCCAATGCTTCAAAATGCGGCGTCATTACCTGCGAATCGAGCCACGTCGAGCCGCGAGAGCGAAGGTGATCGATGAGGAAAAGGAGAGCGAGTTTTGAGGCATTGGGGACCTTGTAGAACATTGATTCTCCGCAGAAAATACTACCCGCGTCGACTCCGTAAAGCCCTCCGACAAGGTTGCCGCCCGCATCCCATGCCTCAACGCTGTGGGCATCGCCGGCGTGGTGCAGCTCGGTGAATCTCTCTTCGAACTCGTCCGTTATCCACGTCCCGCGTTGCCCCGGACGCCGGGCCAGCGAGCACTCGTGGATCACAGAGCGAAAATCCTTGTCGATCGTAAACGTGAGTTCGCCCTTACGCCTGATCTTTTCGAGGCTTCGCGGGATCTTTAGCTGTGAAAATTCGAGGATCGTTCGCTCGTCCGGGCAATGCCACGGCAGCGGAATGCCTTCGGTGTACCAAGGGAAAATGCCCGCCCGATAGGCGTTTCGCAGATTCTCGACCGACAATTCACCGCCATAATGCACCACTCCATCCGCCGGATACAGATATTCCCCAACCCGAACCCATTCGGCATATCGAAAAGTTCGCGGGTCTGGGAAGTCGATCAAGCTCATAAAAGAATATTAACAGGGATGAAGAGGATAAAGAGGATATCGAAAGCAGGGCAAATCAAAATTATCCGCTTTATCCTCTTCATCCCTGTTACCTTTTTCCTAAATGACCTTTAGTTTCCACTTTCCCCGTCGGAATAGTAGTCCGCTTGCAACGGCGAGTAGCGAAAACGCCAGAGTTATCGCCCAGAATACTCCGTCAGGACCCATCTCAAAACGATACGCGAGCGCATACGCAAGCGGTATCTCAAATACCCAGAAAACAAATAGATTGAGGTACGTCGGCGTCCAAGTGTCGCCCGCACCGTTAAACGCCGTCTCGAGCACCATCCCAAGCCCGTAAAATGCGAACCCAAATGCGATGATATGCAGAGCCGACGTGCCGTAGCGCAGCACCTCAGATTCCTGCGTAAATATCCCAATTATCGGATGTGACAAGAACAAAAATATCAATCCGATCACAAAATAAAATGCCGCGTTAAACCAAGCCGCTTTCCAAACTGCGGCCTCAGCCCGTTCCGGCTTTCCCGCACCGAGATTCTGACCGACCATAGTCGCCGCCGCATTGCTCAGCCCCAAAGCCGGCAGCAACGCAAACATTACTACCCGTAACGCAATGATATAACCGGCGATCGCAACCTCACCAAACCCGGCCATTATCGGCATCAGAGCCGTCCAACTCGCGGTAGCGACCAGCAACTGAAAAACGCCTGTGGACGAGAGCTTTATCAGTTTCCAAAGCAACACCGGATCGAACCGCCAGCTTTCACGATTAACATGAATTCTCCCGCCAAATCTGAACAGACACCAAGCCGCATAAAGAACACCGATACTCCGCCCGATCGTTGTCCCGACCGCGGCGCCAGTTACACCGAGTTCGGGGAAGAACGCCACACCGAAGATAAAACACGGCGAAAGGATCATGTTCAATACGTTCGCAAGGATCAAAACCCGCATCGCGATTGCCGCATCACCGGCTCCGCGAAAGATCGCGTTCAGTAGAAATATGAACAAAACCGCCGCATTTCCGCCGACCATGATTCGCATGAACTGCGATCCTTCCGCCAAAATATGCGGCTTTGCTCCAAGCAG
>JANLTF010000421.1:0-2059 GCA_031362825.1 Acidobacteriota bacterium
CGGTTCGTGGGCGACGAAACCCGATACGCCTTCGCGAATGATAAACTTTGGTCCGCCCTTATCCGACACGATGGCCGGCAAACCTGATGAGTTTGCTTCCTGTGCGACATTACCAAAGGCATCGGTCTCGGACGGGAACAGGAAAACGTCCATATTAGCATACGCCTCGGCTAAAGGTTCGCCATCGATAAAGCCGGTGATCACCTTACGCTTCATATTCTCTTCGAGAAACTGCCGCTCGGTGCCTTCGCCGACGATCAAAAACTCGTAATCTTCGATACCTGCTTCGAAAAACGCTTTCTCGATATCGACCAGAACCTTGACGTTTTTCTCGGCACGCAGCCGGCCGACGGAGCCAAGTCTAAAGATACTGTCATTAACGGTTCGTTTTTGGGGCCCGAAGAACTCAGGATCAACGCCGCGGCCCATCAGGCGTGACGCACGTCCGGTTCGCCTGCCGAGATCATCGACCAATTCCTGATTGGGCGACAAGATCACTTTCGGCATTTTGTAGTACAAAATACAGCCCTGCATGATCCTGTGTTCGGCAACTGCGGCCATTTTCTTAACAAGACCGTTCGGGAGAAACCGAAACATCCGTTCGAGCCGGCTGGCGGCAAATTCATGGATGTTGGTGTGCCAAGAGCCAAGCAGCGGAAGCTGGAGCTTCCATGCGAGATAGACGCCTATGATACTCACGTCGTTAAGGCCGGTGATGTGTATAACGTCGGGCTTGAACTCAAGCAGTTGTCTCATCACACGAGAAGTGTGGCGTTGAAACGCGGGGTCGTAAGCGAGGTCTTCGTCGAGAGAGATCGCTAGCGGCGAACGCTTGAGCGATAGATGTGTGACGCTGCCGTCGCTGGTCAATTCGGTCTTCGGTCCGGCGTGGATAACGAGAAAAGGGCGGCCTTTTTTGGCGGCGAAATCGGTTAGCCGTCTGCATGTCATCGCTGCGCCGTTTACCTCCAGATAGGAATCCGGAAAAAAGGCAACGCGTAAATTCTCACTCACAAATTATCCTAATAACTACAAATGGCGGGCTGGGCCCGCCGTAAAATAACCAGTCGCAAATATAAAAATATTAGGCCGTTCCGGACGAAAGCTCTCGCGAAAGTTCGTCGAGGTCGGGGATCTCAAATTTTGTCTTCGCTGCGTTTAACGGCACTCGGTCGGCACGTTTTCTCGCAACGCGAAAAACGGGACGCATGGTCGGGCTTCCCAAAAATCCCAGCGTCTTGATCGCCCAACGGAGCCAGACCGGGCCGCCAAGTTTCCAGCCTCGCTGCGATAAAGGTACAAGACCTTTTTCATCGCCGGTGTCGAAAAACACGCGGTCAAACCAGCGTCGGCGGTGTTCAGGAAAGTCCGGATACATGGACAAGATCTCCGAGAACGAATGCAATTGACGCGAGTGAAGCGGCAGTTCGTATTCCGGCATCAGCGCGACCTGGCTTCGTTTTTCGACGCGGATCTCTTCGACAAACTCTTCGAAAGTCGCGGCGTTTGTCAGGTTGATCACCGTATTCGGCTGGCACCCGTGACGGTCGCCGCCGGTCGCGATCGGGATCCCGAGGGCCTCTGCCATTTCGATAACCTGTTTGTTTTCGGACCAACTGCGAAAGCCGTTGATCTCAAACGCGTGTATCCAGCGGCCGTGTTCGCGGATGAAATTTTTGAGCAATATCTCGTGCTTTTCTTTGCCGACCATCTCGATATCCCAGATCGGATGATTGAGAATGACGAGAACCTCGGGCAGTTCGTTGAGCATCGAGAACAGCTCGTTGAGGCGTTCGACGCTGTGCAATTCCTTGGTGAAGGTATAATCGATCAGCGTTTTGCTCAGTTCTTCGGCACGGTCTTTCGGCAGGTTGTGGACGCCCACGTGAAAGAATCCGTATTCGAAGGGAACGGTCCACTCGAGCGAGATCGGGATATTTTTTGCCTCGAGGTTTTCAGTGACGGTCAGGTTTGCGGCAATGTTGTCGTGGTCGGTGATCGACACGAAGGCATCGAGTCCGGCCTCGTTTATCTGTCCCTGCTCGATGTCGTAAACCAT
>JANLTF010000436.1:0-1982 GCA_031362825.1 Acidobacteriota bacterium
GGCCATCAGAGCCACCAGTGCCGATGAATCAACGCCGCCCGACAGAAACGCGCCGAGCGGAACGTCGGCGACCATTTCCATCGCCGTCACGCGATCGAGCGTCTCGTAAACGGCGTCACTCCATTTACCTATGCTGCCGCCCGTTTCCTCGGCCGAATAATCAAGATCCCACCATTCCTTAATATCGATGCGGCCGTCTTTCCAGACCAGATAGTGAGCGGCGGGCAGATGAAATATGTTCTTGAACAACGTATGCGGCGGCACCGGCCATAGAAATGTCAAAAATTGGTCGAGCGCCTCGTGCGACAATTCGGCGGTGACGAGGCGACTGGCGAGTATCGCCTTGATCTCAGAGCCGAAGATCAATTGCTCATCGACGGCAGCGTAATACAGCGGTTTAAGCCCGACACGATCGCGTGCGAGCGTGAGGGTCTTTTCGGCATCATCCCAAACGGCGAATGCGAACATCCCATTCAAACGGTCGAGACAATCGATGCCCCACTCGGCAAAAGCCTTTAGCAGCACCTCAGTATCCGTCGCGGTCGTAAAGCGGCGTCCGAGAGATTCGAGCTCGTTGCGAAGTTCGCGGTAATTATAGATCTCGCCATTAAGCACGATCGCGTAACGGCCATCATCAGTAAACATCGGCTGATGTCCCGCCGCCGATGTGTCAATGATCGACAAACGGCGGTGGCCTAGACACGTTATTAGCTGGTGTTCGCCAAAACGCCCGGACATAAAAATGCCCTGATCGTCGCGTCCGCGATGCTCGATCGAATCAAGCATCGGGCCGATGATCGACCGTGGATCTGATGAAATTGTCCCGGCAATTCCGCACATATCTATTTACTTTGAGCCGTTTCGTTTTCCATCATCGCAATATCAGATCTGCAACGCGGCGAAGCGCGGCGGTTTCACGGCGAGGCTCCGCGGCTCTTCGCTTTGTGAACTGCAAATTGTCGACGTCCTGCGGCGTTTCGATCCGCATCATGCGGCCTTCGGCAATCAGATATTCGTCGATGGCGGCTGCCTTTCCGGTAAAAATGGTTGCGGTCGGCACGCCGAGTGCAGCTGCTTCCCGATTCATTGTGCCGCCGCCGGATATCACTAGATCAGCGGCAAGCAATAGATTTGCTCCGTCGAGAGCTACGCTTGGGATAATGACGTTCGCCTGCGGATGACGCTCGCGGAGATCGTCGCCCTGATAGGTTTTTCGCGGCAACAGAATGACCTTGGCATTTTCCGTCGCAGCCGCTCGATCGATCACGCGGTCGAGCAGATCGTTTTCAATACCGCGATTGTACAGCGCCTCAGGAGCGTGCGGACGGACGACGACTAGGATATTTTCAGGTGTGACACCTATCTTCTCAAGTACATCCACAAACCGAGGATCGCCGGTCAGATCCGCCAGATAAACGTCTTCTTTTACGCCCTCATAACGCCGAGTTTTCGCCGGCGACGCGCCAAATCCCGCGGCCTTTTCATCAGGAAACGCCATCGGCAATACGAGCCGTTTCGCCGTGCGAAACGACAGGTGATTGCCCGGATGGTGTTCATAGTCCATTAGATTGACGCTTGCGATGCCGAGCAACCTCGCTACGAGCAGCGGCTCCTGCGAATTATGGACGACGACGAGGTCTATATCCTGGCCGCGTGCCCAGCGTGACAATTCTATGATCCGTGCGGCAAATTTGCCGAACTTTGCAAGGAGATTTCCGCCGCCATGCGTTCCGAATATTGGTGCGTCGATCCCGGCCTGATTCGCGAGCTCGACCGTTTGAGCATAATCACGCAGGGTCCAGATGATCTCGTGGCCGCGGCGTTCAAATTCTCCCGCAAGAGCCCGAAAAAACGGCACATGAGGTGAATTTGAAAGATCGATCCAGATACGCATATTCTTGACTACTTGCCGTTGGTCGCCTCGATCAAGCGTGCCAGAGCGTACGCCATCCATGCCTGTCCCCATCGCATGTAGGGAGTTT
>JANLTF010000472.1:0-2702 GCA_031362825.1 Acidobacteriota bacterium
CAAAGGCTATCTCGGGCCGCCGCGTGTCTATCCGGAGGAAGCGAGAAAAGAGCTGCCGCCGGGCGTCGCTACCGGAATGGCGTGGACCGAGATGGGCGGCGAAGTCCTCTTTATCGAAGCGATGCTCTTGCCCGGCGGCAGCGGCCTGACGCTGACCGGACAACTCGGCGACGTGATGAAAGAATCGGCCCAGGCCGCCCGCAGTTATTTGTGGTCGCACGCTGCTGAATTCGGAATTGACCCGGACGTTATCAAACAGAATGGCGTCCACATTCACGTTCCGGCAGGCTCGATCCCTAAAGACGGCCCAAGTGCCGGTGTGACGATGTCGTCGGCTCTTGCATCGGTTTACACAGGCCGCAAGGTGCGTTCGGATACGTCGATGACGGGCGAGATCACGCTTTCGGGGCTCGTTTTCCCTGTCGGCGGCGTAAAAGAGAAAGTGCTCGCGGCGCATCGCGCCGGAATTCGCCGGATCGTCATCCCCGACCGCAACGAGGCCGATCTTGAGGACATTCCCGATGATGTTCGCGCCGAACTCACCTTTATTCCGTGTGCGTGGATCAGCGATGTGTTGAAAGCGACGCTCGAAACCGACGTAACCACACCACCGGTCATACTCAATGATTTCGGGCCCGCCGAACAGGGGCCGAAGAGCATCCATATATAGTTCCGAAAGCGACGATCCGAATCGACTTGACGTGCAGTTGACGTGCCGGTGCGATCCGAGAGCTTAGCGCCATTGGTCTGCGGATCGCCACAAATTTTCGTTATATTTTTTGCGTTTTGCGATATCATATTCTAGTTTTTGTGTCCCTTTTTTAATAATCCCAGGCAACGGTGTGATCAATTTCACGACGTCGCAAAACTTTTCGGGGGCGCGAACCGGAACGATCACGGTCGCGGGCCAGACGACGGCCCTAGTTGGTGACAATATCGTCATCAATCAGGCCGCCGCTCCGGTCGCTGCAGGGGTTTCGGTCTCCGGCAGGGTCCTGACGCCTGACGGTCAAGGCGTTCGAGGTGCGGTCATTACGATCGCCGGACTAAATGGCGAACCTCGTACCGCGAGAACCGGTTCGTTTGGTTATTACCGTTTCGACGATGTTCTCGCCGGCGAGACATACCTGATAAGCGTAGCGTCAAAACGTTATCAGTTCACCTCGAGAACTGTCAGCGTCGGTGACGAACTGACCGACGTCGATTTCGTCGCTGAGCCGTAGGGCTTTGCAATTGTTCGACACTGAGGGCGGCCGCTCGTGCCGCCCTTTTTTATTGTTCCAAGTGATACAAATTGCGCAAAAAACATGCACTGTCGGGGCACCATGGCTAAAGCCAGGAAAGAGCCTTTCGAAACCAAAAAATCGACATAGATTTTTCCGCAAAAATAAATTCACAAAAAACCTCTAAATATCCATTTATACAGTAGAAATGCGAAAAAAATGGGTGTATGCTTACAGGTTAGACGTTTTGGCTGACGGCGCTCTGTTTAGTTGTCGGGTTCGGACACTTCCGAATCTATTTTCACACCGTTCGACACGATCTCTAAGTTATAAAATTAGGTTATTTATTCATATTTAAAATGGCATTTAAGTCTTTATTTAGTTTATTTTCCAGCGATCTTGCGATCGATCTCGGAACGGCAAATACGCTTGTCTATGCAAAAGGACGCGGCATTGTCGTCAGCGAACCTTCGATAGTTGCGATCAACAAAGTTACCAATCAGGTCGAGGCTGTCGGCCGCGACGCAAAGGAGATGCTTGGCCGTACGCCGGGCAATATCGTCGCGATCCGTCCGATGAAGGACGGTGTAATCGCCAATTTCGAAGTTACGGAAAAGATGCTCCAGCATTTTATCCGCAAGGCCCATAACGGCAAATCGTGGGTCCGCCCGCGTGTCGTCATCGGCATTCCGTCAGAGATCACCCAGGTCGAAAGACGTGCGGTCGAAGATTCGGCATATCGAGCCAAGGCGTCGGAAGTTTATTTGGTCGAAGAAGCAATGGCCGCCGCGATCGGCGCCGGACTCCCGATCACCGAGCCGCACGGCAACATGGTCGTCGATATTGGCGGCGGAACGACGGACATCGCTGTCATCTCGCTTTCGGGAATCGTTTATTCGCGTGCCGTGCGTGTCGCCGGCAACGAGATGGACGAGGCGATCACGCAGTACATCAAACGCAAATACAATCTGCTAATCGGCGAACGCACGTCTGAGGCGATCAAGATCGCTCTCGGCTCGGCGTTCCCGCTCGAAGAACCGCTTTCGATGGACGTCCGCGGACGCAATCTGATCGAGGGTATCCCCAAGACCATCACGATGACCGACGAAGAGATCCGCGAAGCACTGTCGGATTCGATCTCGACGATCATCAACGCCGTTCGCGTCGCTCTCGAACGCACACCGCCTGAACTGTCCGCCGACATCGTCGAACGCGGCATCGTTCTCACGGGCGGCGGTGCACTGCTTAAGAATCTAGACAAACGCCTGATGATCGAAACCGGCCTCCCGGTCGTCATCGCCGACGATCCGCTCTCCTCGGTCGTCCTCGGTACAGGCAAAATGCTCTCAGATTTTGAGCTCCTCAAACGCGTTAAATGGGATAATTCATTAATGACAGGAAGTTAGTTTCGAGTTCCAAGTTCCAAGTTCCAAGTTGCAGAAACTCGGAACTTGGAACTTGGAACTTGGAACTCAAGAC